>NZ_CDWWXB010000110.1:5537-6171 GCF_977971855.1 Frankia sp. CoWAU3
AGCGTCCAGATCGCCTTCGACCTGGCTCCGCCACGGCCGCCGGAACCCTCGCGGCCCGGACCCTCGCGGCCCGCGACCCTCGTCGCCGGTCAGATCGTCCACCAGGCCGTCGGCCCCGTTACCGGGCCCCGGCCCGAAGGACGCGGCCGCGGCGGCCCGCTCGCCGCCGCCCGTCGCGGCGGGCCTTCGTCGACCGCGGGACCGCGCGGTGCCCGCCCCGGGAAATCGGCCGCCACGCCCGGCGGGGGGCGGCCGCGGAAAGATCTGTGTGCTCTCCGGATCGGTCTCGTCGGTTCGACGCGCCCGCCGGTCCGAGCGGCGATGCCGGGGAGTCTGCCCCTCGACCCGCCGGAGGAGCTCGGTCTTCTCCGCCCGCAGCCGGCGTTGCAGCGCGCTCAGGTCCATCGTGGCGGTGACGACGTCGGGCGGCTGGATCGCGGGCCCGGACGGCCCGGGCACCGGCCCCGCGGGGCGGACCGGGTCGACTGGCGGTCTTCCCCCGGCCTCGCCCGACGGTTCTCCCGCCTTCCCGGCCGTTGGCACCCGGCTCACGGAGATCTCGCCCGGGGAAGCGGTGGGCCGTTGCTCCGACGGATCGCCGTGGGGCCGCACCGGGCCGGTCCACACGGTGCCC
>NZ_CDWWXB010000110.1:6497-7675 GCF_977971855.1 Frankia sp. CoWAU3
GGATTCCGGCCGCGGCGCCGGCGCCGGAGCGGGCTGCGGGCGGATCGGCCCCGTGGACACCTCGAAAACCTCACCGGGTCGGCGGCCGCCACGGCGTTCGAACCCTTCGCCGAGACGTTCGGTCCGCTCTCCGGGACGCTGCCCGGTCGCCCGCGCGGGACGCTGGGATCGTGGCACGTACCGGGTCTCGTCAGGGGAACCCTCGGGTGGGGAGTCGTCCTCCCCACCCGTGGCTCTCAGGTCCACGTCGATGTCCGTCATACCCGCTCTCTCGACCAGCCCGACCGGCTCAGCCGGCCCAGCGAGCAGGGTCCGCACAACCACGGACGGAAATAACGACGGCCTGAGACCACGATGGGTTGCCTACAGCACTACGGGCCGGGGAACCGGCACGATGAAGGAGCCACCGCGCGCGGCGTACTCGGTCTGCTGGGCGATGATCTCCTTCTTCACGTTCCACGCCAGCAGCAGCAGATAGTCGGGCTGCCGCTCCAGCAGGACGGCAGGATCGAGGATCGGCAACCGGGCGCCGGGCAGGTACCGGCCCTGCTTGTGGATGTTGCGGTCGACGACGAAATCGAGCAGGTCGGTACCGATGCCGCTGGAGTTCAGCAGGGTCGCTCCCTTGGCCGCCGCGCCGTAGGCGGCGATGGTCCTACCGTCGGCGCGCAGCGAGCGCAGCAACGCCACCAGCTCGTCCTGCACGGCGCGGACGTCGTCGCCGAAGCTGGCGTACCGGTCGAACGTGTCGAGCCCGGCAGCCCGCTCGGCGTCGAGCACCGCCGCCACCGACTCGGCCGGGTCCGCGGTGGCGGTGTGCTGCATGCTCCACCGCAGGGTGCCGCCGTGCAGCTCGGGGAACTCCTGGACGCCGACGAGCGCGAGGCCGTGCCGGCGCATCAGGGCGTCGACCGCGATCGTGGAGAAGTAGCAGAAGTGCTCGTGGTAGACCGTGTCGAACTCGGTGTGGGCCAGCAACGCGCCGACCCCGGGGTTCTCGACGTCGACGAGGCCGCCGTCGGCGAGCAGGATCGAGAAGCCCTCGACGAAGCTGTTGAGGTCCGGGACGTGGGCCATCACGTTGTTCGCTATGATCACATCGGCCTTGCGACCCTCCGCGACGAGCTGGCGGGCGAGCTCCGCGCCGAAGAACTCCTCGCGGGTCGGCACGCCCGCCT
>NZ_CDWWXB010000110.1:7985-11055 GCF_977971855.1 Frankia sp. CoWAU3
TCGGCTCGATCCCGAGGACCGGGATGCCCCGCTCGACGAACGCCTTCAGCAGGTAGCCGTCGTTGCTGGCGACCTCGACCACCAGGCTGTCCGGCCCGAGGTTGCGGCTCGCGATCAGGTCGATCACGTGCTTCTCCGCGTGGCGGACGAGCATGTCGGAGAACGAGGAGAAGTAGGGATAGTCCTCGTCGAAGATCTCGGACGCCGGCAGCTCGTGGGTGAGCTGGACGAGTGCGCAGGCCTCGCAGAAGCCGACCTCAAGCGGGAACGACGGATCGGTCGCGTCGAGGGCGTCGGCGCGCACCAGGCGGTTGGCGATGGGGGTGGACCCCAGGGAGAGGAACAGGCGCGGGGCCGGTCCGCCGCAGGACCGGCAGGCGATTACCGCCGTAGCGATGCCGCCGGGAGCATCCTGCTTCTGGGTCGCCTGCTTCTGGGTCGCGTCGGCCTCGGCGGTGCCACTACCGTGCTGGGCCGGGGTTGCGGATGACATGCGTTCCCCTAGGTGAGGTGTCGACATCGATCTTCACGATCTGGTGGACGGGAATGGCTGTGCCAGTCGGCCGCGAGGCCGAACGAGAGGCCGAACGACATGATGACCGCACATCCGACCAGAAGGATGTGACGGTCCCGCGAACGACATGATCTTCGTGAAGCCGGGACGGGCCCGCCACGCCGCCGGGCGATCGCCGGCGAAGGCAGGAAGGAGAGCGCAGGCCCCGGGCATGCGGGCACCGGTCATCGGCCGGACACCCGCCACCCACCGCCGCAGCGGCGACCGCCGGACGAGCGCTCGTTTCCGTCGGCGAGATGCCACCGCCGGCACCCCTGACGGCAGCCCGATGATTTTCCGGCGAAGATCGGCGGTCATGGGTTCTGCGCACGCCGGGTCATGCTAGCCGGTGGGCACCACCCCCCACGTGACCCACAGTCGCCGAGAGGAAGCCGTGGCACCACCCCCCGACGCCGCCTAGCCGGCCCCGCCAGCCGTCCCGCCCGGCGGGTATCCGCGGCGTTGCAGGCGCTGTCGGCCGTCGGTCGACCGACTGTCGACCGACGGCCTCGTTCAGCCGGTCGGGGGAAAACCCGGTAATCTAACCCTCACGTCCGCGCCTGGTTGTCCAGCTGGCAAGACGTGGGATGCCTTCCAGCACCTGCCCCCGTTCGTGGGCAACACCCCACACCCCGCTCACTTTTCCCTGCCAGCATTGATTTTCACTGGTGGAGCGGGGGCCCGGCGGTCGACCGAACCGGGGACGACGGATTCAGGCCGTCGCGCCAACCCCGCCGGATGCGTGAGCTACATCACGTTGGATGCCGGGAGGGCCGGGTGGCGCGGCGTCGCCGGCCGGGCCTCCGGCCGGACCATCGCCGGCCAGCAGCGGCCAGGCACGGTCCTTGTCGGAGATCACCGAGACGGGCAGCGGCCAGACGATACCCAGCCGCGGGTCGTCGAAGCGCAGCCCACGGTCGTGTCCCGGCGTGAACGGGACGTTCATCTGATAGGTCGCCTCGGTGGACTCGACGAGCGTCTGGTACCCGTGCGCCAGGCCCGCGTCGATGAACAGCGCCCGATGGTTGTCGGCCGAGAGCTTCACCGCCACGTGCCGCAGGTAGGTCGGCGAGTCCGGGCGGGGATCGACGACGACGTCGAGCAGGGCGCCGCGGGTGCAGCGCACCAGCTTGGTCTCCCGCACCGGCTCCCCCGCCCAGTGCATCCCGCGGACGGTGCCCGCGGAGGCGTTGTAGGCCACGCTGCACTGGGCGACGTCGACCGTGAGCCCCGCGGCGGCGAACTCGTCGGCACAGAACGTGCGCGCGAACATGCCGCGGGCATCGGAGAACGGCTCGACATCAACGATCATCACCCCGGCGATCGGCGTCGGCGTAATGATCACGAGTGGGCCCAGAACAGGTCGGCGTCGAGCTGGCTGGTGCGGATCAGGTACTGAAGCTGCTTGAGCCGGGTGTGCCCGCGGCCGGTGAACGTCTCGTTGTCGAGCTGGATACGGGTGAAGACGTCGTGCAGCTGCTGGGCGCCCCTGAGCGCGTTCCAGTCGCAGGAGAAGCCGGGCAGGATGGAGGCGATCTTGTCGAACGACACCCGGTAGCTGCGATTGTCACCGCCGTTGTCACCGAAGCTCAGCGTGCAGCCGGTGAACACCGTGGCGACCGCGTCCGCGATCTCCTTCACCTGGTAGTTCTGCTCGCTGTCGCCGACGTTGAAGATCTGGTTGTGCACGATGTCGCGCGGTGCGGTCAGCGCCAGGCGGATCGCCTTCGCGATATCGAGCCCGTGGACCAGCGGACGCCACGGGGTGCCGTCCGAGGTCATCGCGATCTCGCCGGTAGTCCAGGCCACCCCGGCCAGGTTGTTGAGCACGATGTCGAAACGCTGCCGCGGGGAGGCGCCGTAGGCGGTGGCGTTGCGCAGGAAGGTCGGCGAGAAGGTGTCGTCCGCCAGCGGGGCGACGTCACGCTCCACGTAGACCTTGCACTCGGCGTAGGGGGTCTGCGGGTTCACCGGCGAGGCCTCGGTGACGTCCGCACCGGTCGCGACGCCGTAGACGCTGCAGGAGGACATGTAGACGAACCGTTCGACGCCGGCCTGCTTGGCCAGCTTCGCCAGCCGGACCGAGCCGACGTGGTTCACCTTGTACGTCACGTCCGGGGCGAGCGCGCCGAGCGGGTCGTTGGACAGCTCCGCCAGGTGCACGACGGCGTCGACCCCCGCGAAGTCCTCGACCGTGAGATGGCGAAGGTCCTTGTCAAGGGTCAACGGGGTCCGGTCGACGCCGCGGTACAGCCAGCCGTACTTGTAGTAGCCGGTGTCCACGCCGATGACCTCATGGCCATCACGCAGCAGCTCGGGCGCGAGCAGGCACCCCAGATACCCCTCCGTGCCCGTCACGAGCACCTTCATCCGCGAGTCCTCCCCATCTCGGCAACGGCACAGGTCGGGTCCAATCGGACACCAGTGTTCCGGCCTCAAACCGTACCGAGTCGATCCCACGAGCCGGTCGCCGACATCCCGCAGTGGCGCGTAGGCAGTCTCAGCGCGCCGGCGGGC
>NZ_CDWWXB010000110.1:11371-11857 GCF_977971855.1 Frankia sp. CoWAU3
GCCCGCCGGCACGTCCGTCATCACGATCGAGCCCGGACCGATCCTGGCGTCGTCGCCGATGCTGATCGCCCCGATGAGGTGAACCCCGGGGGCGAGCTCGACCCGCTTGCCGACCTTCGGCACGTCCCGCGGGCCCGCCGTACCGCTCGCGTAGCCGATGGTCAGGTTGTGCCGCAGGGTGCAGTCGTCCCCGATCACGCAGTGCGGCGGGATGAGGATCGTCTGGTGATGGCCGATGTGGACCCGGCGGCCGATCCGCGCCTGCTCGTCGAGCTCGGCCCCGTACAGGTTACGGATGATCAATTTGTTGACCACCTTGTAGAAGACGGTCACGATCCCGCGGACGGGCTGGCTGCGGGTGCGCCGCCACTGCCCGATGCGATAGACGGCGAGCACGTGCAGCCCCGGGTGGGCGAACGATTTGTAGTGCCGGCGCCAGTCCTCCCGCAGGATCTCCCACAACCCGAGGTCGGAGGCATCCCGGGT
>NZ_CDWWXB010000111.1:0-1206 GCF_977971855.1 Frankia sp. CoWAU3
TCTAGGAAACTCCCGCTAGGCCTGCCGGGCCTGCAGACGGATGCGGTTTGTCAGTTCGGTGACCTGGTTGTAGATCGCGCGCCGTTCCGCCATCAGCCCGCGGATCTTGCGATCGGCATGCATGACCGTCGTATGATCCCGCCCCCCGAAGTGCTGGCCGATCTTCGGTAGCGACAGGTCGGTCAGCTCCCGGCACAGGTACATCGCGATCTGACGGGCGGTGACCAGCACGCGGCTACGTGAGGTGCCGCACAGGTCCTCCATCGAGACGCCGAAGTACGCCGCCGTCGCGTTCATGATTGCGGCGGCCGTGATGTCGGGATTGCCGGCATCGGGGATGAGATCACGCAGCACGATCTCGGCGAGCGTGCGGTCGACGTGGGACTTGTTCAGGCTCGCGAAGGCCGCGACCCGGATCAGCGCCCCCTCCAGCTCACGGATGTTGCGCTCGATGTGCGTGGCGATGTACTCGAGGACATCCGGGGGTACCGGCAGGCGCTCCGTGGCCGCCTTCTTCGACAGGATGGCGATGCGCGTCTCGAGGTCGGGCGGGGTGATGTCGGTCATCAGCCCCCACTCGAAGCGGCTGCGCAGCCGGTCCTCCAGGGCCGAGAGTTGCTTGGGCGAGCGGTCGGAGCTGATCACGATCTGCTTCTCGCCGTCGTGCAGGACGTTGAAGGTGTGGAAGAACTCCTCCTGCGTCCGTTCCTTGTTTTCCAGGAACTGGATGTCGTCAACGAGCAGGACATCGATGTCACGGTAGCGCCGCTGGAACGCCTGCTGGCGGTCGTCCCGGATCGAGTTGATGAAGTCGTTGGTGAACTCCTCGGAGCTCACGTACTTCACCCGCATGTTCGGGTAGAGCCTGAGTGCGTAGTGACCGATCGCGTGCAGAAGGTGAGTCTTGCCGAGCCCGGAGTCCCCGTAGATGAAAAGCGGGTTGTAGGCCTTCGCGGGTGCCTCGGCGACGGCCACCGCTGCCGCGTGGGGGAACCGGTTGCTGTCGCCGATGACGAACGTCTCGAAAATGTAGCGGGGGTTCAGCCGGGCCTGGGCCGGTTCGGTCTCGTGCGGCGCCGCATCGCGTCCGAGACCCGCGCTGACCCGTACCGGTGGTGTTCCCTCGGTGGCGTCGGGGAAGGGCAGTTCGCCGTTCACCAGTGCCGCCGGCGCCGGCGGCACTGGTGCCGGCACCGGGGCTGCGGC
>NZ_CDWWXB010000111.1:1497-6602 GCF_977971855.1 Frankia sp. CoWAU3
GGTGCCGGTCGATCCTGATCCTGATCCGGTACCCGCGTTCAACGCCGAACCGGAGGCGGGGCCCGAGCCCTGGCCCGGTGTGGTGTCGCCCCTGGCGTCCACCGGCCGTACGATCCGGATCGGTCCGCTCATTGGTTCCGGATCGGGCAGGTGTTCGACGGTGACCGCGACCCTGATCTCCCGCCCATAGGCTGTGGACAACGCTGTGGACAAGAAGGGGCGCAGGCGCGAGTCGAGGAGATCCTTGGTGAACTCGTTCGGCGCGGCCAGCAGAGCCGTGTCCTGGACGAGCCCGAGGGGGCGGGTCAGCCGCAGCCAGGCACGCTGCTGGGCGGACAGCGTGCCGTCGGCGACCCCGGCGACGGCCTGGCTCCACACCGCGGCCAGGTCCGGGTCACCCGAAGGCTCGTCCCCGAACGGCAGACCGGCGACGGAGTCGGCGCGGAGGTTGGACACGGGGGCTCCTCGGGCAGTTCGGTACGGTTTGCGGGTGGTGCTGCTCCCCGCGTGCTGGAGGTGCGCCGCGGCTGATGCGGCTGGTGATGTGGTCCCCGGCCACCGAGCGACCGAGGGGCCTCGTCGCGATGGTTCTCCACATCGTCGTCCACAACCTGTGCATGGACACGACACGGCATGCGGCGTGGCGCAACCGGCTCGTTCCCGGGGATGAACCTGTATTAGTGAGGTCATTCGAATCCGCTCCAGGTCCCCCGCTCTGCCCTGGCCCCTCCGCCGACCGCCCTCTCCACAGGCGTTTTCCACAGGTCGGGGTGCACCGAGCCGGTCGTTCTCACCGAACGCGGGCATACCTGACGCCGTCAGGTGCCCGCCCCGAGTGAGACGTTGCCACCAGGATCGTAAGGCGCGGCCCGAGCCGCCGTGCCGGGGCCGGAACGTATCCGCGGTGGCCGCGCCGCGTCCCTGCCCCATTGTCGGCGGCACCGAGGGCCCGCCACGGCAGTGTGGCATTCCACGGCCGCCGGACGGATGCCGGCCCGCCGCGGCCGCGGTGCGCTCGCACCTTGACCTCCGGTGTGGTGCCGTCGTGTCCAGGTTGCCCTGGCTGCGACCGGGTGATGACCGGATGATGGTGGTGCGGCTGCCGGCGGGCCCGGGGCCGGCGGATCGCCGAAGGTCCCCCTGCCCGGCAGCGATCCCTCGCAGCCGGACCGTCCGAGGCACCGCCCTGTGTAGGCTAGGCCGAACCGCGGTGTTAGACCGCTTCGTTTGTCGTGGGATCTGCTTGTCAGGACCGTGTGGTGCGGCCCACTCTCCCTCGGCAGCGAAGATCACCGCCCGCGTCCATCTTGCAGACGGAGTTCTCACGTGAGTAAGCGCACCTTCCAGCCGAACAACCGTCGGCGGGCCCGCACGCACGGGTTCCGACTGCGCATGCGGACTCGCGCGGGCCGCGCGATCCTGTCCGCCCGCCGTCGTAAGGGCCGCAGCGAGCTCTCCGCCTGACGGCGGGTTCCCGCTGGTCCTGCTGGTATCCCCGCCGGTCATGCTTCCTGAGGGCTCCCGCGTCCGAACCCGGGACGAACATGCCCGGGTGGGGACCATGGGTCGGCGAACCCGATCCGGTCCGCTTGTTGTCCACAGTCTGTGGACAACAAGCGACGATCCGGCGCGGGCCGGCTTCGTGGTCGGCCGCCGGGTGGGGAAGGCGGTCGTGCGTAACAGGGTGCGGCGCCGGTTGCGGGAACAGGTACGGGTTCGGCTGGACACGCTCGCGCCAGGGACGATGCTGGTCGTGCGTGCGCTGCCCGATGCGGCGACGGCGAGCTCCGCGGAGCTCGGCCGTGCGCTGGACACCGCGCTCACCAGGGTGGCCCGGCCGGCGGGTGCCAGGCGCCCGGATGGGCGTGGACGATGACCGCCGGGACGGTGCTGGTCGTGCTGCTGGCCACGGCGGCCGTCGTCGACCTCCTGCTGGCCTCCCGGATGGTGTGGCGCCGCCTGCCGCGGGTCGCCCGCAACGCCGACGGCGCGGTACGCGGTCCCCTGGCCTGGACCTTTGCCGGGCTCGTGCGGCTCTACCGAGCCGGCTGGTCGGCCCGCAACGCCGGCCTGTGCCGGTTCGAGCCATCCTGTAGCGCCTACGCGCTGGCCGCGGTGCGGCGCCACGGGGGTGTGCGTGGCGGTGTCCTCGCCCTCGCCCGGTTGCTGCGCTGCCAACCGCTCGCGGCAGGCGGCTACGACCCCGTGCTGGGAACGGATCCGGGTCCGGGAATCGTTCGGAGACCCAGGGGCGCGGCGGCGGACCCCGGCGGGCCTCTCGACGGTCGGAGCGCGGGCGATCCGGCCGTCGCCGTACCGTCCGTCCACAGGCATGGTCCCCCGTCTCCCAGTCAGGGGATGCGGGCCGAGATCGTCGGTTCCGGTCGTGGACCGTGGGTGTGAGGAGTCAGACCGTTGTTGGATCCCCTATACCACCTCGCGGCGAACGCGATTGTCTTCTTTCACCGGGGATTTGCGCCGATCTTTGGTGCTGACAGTTTCTTCTCCTGGGCCTTTTCGGTCGTCCTGCTGGTCGTCTGCGTCCGTATTCTGATCTTCCCGCTGTTCGTCAAGCAGGTGAAGTCGCAGCGGACGATGCAGATGATGCAGCCCCGGATCAAGGAGATCCGGGAGAAGCATGGGCACGACAAACCCCGCATGCAGCAGGAGATGATGGCGCTGCAGCGGGAGCACGGAAACCCGCTTCTCGGCTGCCTCCCGATCTTCCTCCAGATCCCGCTGTTCATCTCGCTGTTCCACGTGTTCACCCACCTGGCGCCGATGAACGAGGGTCCGAACCACTCGCTGGTCTGGCGTCCCCGGGTCGGGCTCTCCGCGGACCAGGTGGAGCAGATCGCCTCGGCCAAGGTGTTCGGCATCTCGCTGGCGAGCAAGTTCACCTCCGATGGCGATTTCTCGCACTTCCTCGGCGTCGACAGCACGCACGTCAGGATTCTCGCGATCGTCCTGATCGTGCTGATGGGTCTTACGACCTTCCTCACGCAGCGCCAGATCATGGCCCGCACCGGGCCGGTCGACCCGCAGCAGGCGATGGTGCAGAAGGCGCTGCTCTATGGCTCCCCGCTGATGCTCGCCTTCTTTGGTTTCCGTTTCCCGATCGCCGTGCTGCTGTACTGGCTCACCACCAACCTGTGGAGCATGGGCCAGCAGTTCTTCATCATGAAGAAGATGCCGCCGGTCAAGCCCGCGGATGCGAACGGCCGGCTGCCCGGTGCCCGTCCGGCTGCCGACGGTGCCGTCACCCCCGCTCGGCCGGCTCCCGGTGTCCGAGCCGGGGCGAAGTCGAAGAACCGCTCCCGGTCCGCCTCGGTGACCCCGACCAAGGGCGGCGATTCCGGTGCCGCGGCGGCCGGTCGGACGTCCTCGACGGCTCCCCCCGGCACCCGGTCCCGTAACGGCACCTCGACCGCGAGCCGTACCACGGTGACCCCGAAAGCTGGGACGACCCCGAAGGAGGCGGTGACTCCGAAGAGCGGTAAGGCGGGGGCGCCGGGCGGTCCCGGTGCCAACGGCGTCTCGGGCGGTGGCGTCTCGGACAACGGCGTCGCCGCTACCACGGCCGCATCCACGGGGCGCAGCGCGGGGGCGAAGACCAGCGCGGCGGGCCGCAGGAACGCCCCGGGCAAGAATGCCGGGCAGAGCGCTGCGAGCGGGCCGACGGCGCCCTCCGACGGGGAGAGCACGCCCCGGCCGGCACCCGTACCCGCCGGAGTGCGGCGCCAGATCGGCGGCTCCCGACCCGCGAAACGGCGCGGCAAGGGCAAGCGGCCCGGTGGGCGGCGTTGATCCGGGAGACGCCGTTCCCGACCGACCGGCAGGCAGGCTGCCGACCCGATTTCGTCATCGTGTGGCGGCATCCCGTAATCTCTGCTCCGCCGCCCCCGTTCCCCTGGAGAGTCGCTGATGACCGGTTCGGCACCTGAACTGGCTGTGGATGGAGCCGGAGCCTCCGATGAGCACGCTTCCTCGGACGAGACCGCCGGCACGGAGGATCGGCGTCTGTCCGATCTCGAGTTGGAAGGCGAGATCGCAGCCGACTACATCGAGGGTCTGCTCGACATCGTCGACATGGACGGTGACCTCGACCTCGACGTCGAGAGCGGCCGCGCCGTCGTCGCCGTGGTGGGCGAGGGGCTGGACAAGCTCATCGGGGCGGGCGGCGAGACGCTGGAGGCGTTGCAGGAACTGACCAGGCTTGCGGTGCTCCAGAAGACGGGCACCCGCAGCCGTCTCATGCTCGACGTCGGCGGCCATCGCGCCCGGCGGCGGGTCGAGCTACGCAAGATCGCGATCGCCGCGGCGTCGCGCGCCATCACGCGCGGTGAGCCGGAGAAGCTGGCTCCCATGACGCCGTTCGAGCGCAAGGTGGTGCACGACACCGTCGCCGGGATCGACGGCGTGCACAGCGAGTCCGAGGGCGAGGAACCCGGCCGCCGGGTAGTCATCCTTCTCGGCTGACCGGCGCCGACCGATGGCGGGTCGGCGCCGGCCGACGCGTTCCCCCGTGCTGGCCGCCGCCGTGGGTGTCGGCTTGGCGGCCGTGCTCGGCGTTCTGCATGCCTATCTGACCAGACCCTTCTGGTACGACGAGATCTGGCGTGCCCGCTTCGTCAGCGAACCGGCGTCCTCGTTCTGGCCGGAGCTGACCGTCGCCAACACCCCCTCGGCGCTGGGTTGGTTCGGCCTGACCCGGGTGGCCGGCGAGGTCCTCGGCTGGCACAGCTGGTCGCTCCGGCTTCCCGGGTATCTCGCCGTGCCCTTGCTCGGTGCCGCGATCGTCCTGCTCACCCGCCGTTTCACCGGCCTGGTCGCAGCGGTGTTCGCCACGTGCTGGCTGTGCCTGAACGTGACCTTCTTGGATCTCGCGACCCAACTCAAGCCGTATTCCGTCGAGGCGCTGGCCGCCGTCTGCATCGTCCTCGCCTGGTCGACCGGATCATCTCCGCGGTCCTCGCTGTCCCCGTGGCCTGCACCTGTCACCGGCGGGTTCTCCCGTGCCCGGCTCCTGCGACGCACCGCGGCGGGCCTGTTGGCCTTGACCGCCGTGCCCGGGATCTTTCTGGTGCTGCCGTTGGCGACCGCGG
>NZ_CDWWXB010000111.1:6885-11153 GCF_977971855.1 Frankia sp. CoWAU3
CCCGCGGTCGCCATCAGCGTGGCGCATACCGTGTTCTTCATCGGGCACCAGTCCAGTCAGCGTCGCGGCGACTACTGGGATCGCCAGTTCATTGCCGGTCGTGGGCCGGTCGAGGCCGTACGCTTCATCGTCGATCAGATGCGAGCCTTCATCACCGGTATGCCGCCCGGCATCGACCGGTTCGACCCGAGCCTCATCCATGCGACGGTGCCCGGGGGACCGGTTGTCTCGGTGCTGCTCGCCGTGGCGGTGTCGATCGCCGGCCTGACCGGCGTCCTCGTGCTGGCGCAACGACCGGACGGCAGGCTGCTCCTCACTGCGCTCGGCGGAGCCCAGGTGCTGATGCTGGGAGCGAGCGCCGCGCGGTACTGGCCGTTCGGGCCGACCCGGACCAACCTCTTCGTCGTGCCACTGATCGTCGTTGTGATCGTGGTGGGAACCCGGCGGCTGGTGGCCCTGTTCGTGGCTGCGGTGCGACCTCGTATCCCCGCCGCTGGGCCTCAGCCGGCCGTACCGGCACCGATGGCCGCGACCCCGACCCTCCCTACCGGAGGGACCGTCACCGAGCGGTCACGATTGGATGTTTCCGGTGTCTCGCCTACGTCGAGCGCCAGCGCGGACACGATTTCTCCGACCGCCGTGCTGCCGTTGGCCGGCCTCGCAATGATCATCTTGCTTGGGGTCCCCCTCCTGGGAACCTCGCTGTCGGGAAGCGGGCAGCTCTGGGATCATCGGCACCGGACTCGTGGCCTCGATCGGATGGTCGACGCGGCCATCGCGGCCCGGCAGCTGCACCGCCCGGGAGACCTGGTGATGGTCGGGGGCCGCCTCGCCCGGCCTGGCTGGCTGTACGCGATGGAGGCGAGTGACGACCCGGCGCGTGAGCCGGCAGCTCTCCCCAGTGCCGGCGCCGGGCGGGTACCGGCCCGGGTACCACGGCAGGACACGATCTTCTTCGGCGCTGCGGGTGTCTCCCTGGTCGGCGAGCTGGCGAACCGCCGGGTCCCGCCGACCCGGCTGCTCGTCTTCGTCTTCGACGCGGAGCGGCCGGCTCTCGCGCCCGACCTGGCCGCGCTGCCCCGGGCGGGGTGGTGCGCCGGCCGTGGCTGGCAGTTCTCCCTCACCGGAACGCTGACCGTCTTCGATCGCTGCGCCGGCGCCGCCCCGCGACTCGATCGGCCGCAGCGGACCGTGGTGTCCTACCGGACGACCTGAGATCCGTCCCCAGGGCCGGAACCGTGCCTACCGCGGGGGTGGCGGCGGGAGCATGCCGAGGTCGGCGGGGATGCTTGTCGGGTGCGCGCTCTTCTGACTTCCTCGTCCTGCCCAGCCTTCTGGTCCTGTCCAGCCGGGTCCACGGATCCGGTCTTCCACCCACCCGCTGCCGGCGGTCACCTGGCGATGCCCACGGTCCCAACCCGGCTCGGCTCGATGCTGTGGCCGGTCGAGGTGACGCAGGCGGCCCGGCCGGCGCGGGCTGGTCGCACGGCACGGCGGGGCATCCGGCCATGACGGGTCTCCCGGATGCCCCCGAGGTGCCCCCCGTCGCGGTGGAGATTTTCGGCACGCGGACCGGATCCGCGGCGCGCTACGTCGAGCTGCTGGCGACCGACGGGGTCGAACGTGGGCTGATCGGTCCGCGTGAGACTGAGCGGCTCTGGGACCGCCACGTACTCAACTGCGCGGTCCTGGCCGACGTGGTCCCGGTGCAGGCCGATGTCGTGGACGTCGGCAGCGGCGCGGGGCTGCCGGGTATCCCGCTGGCGCTCGCCCGCCCGGATCTGCGGGTGGTGCTGCTCGAGCCGATGGAACGCCGGTGCCGATTCCTGCACGAGGTTGTGGCGACCATAGGTCTGGAGGACCAGATTTCTGTGGTACGTGGCCGCGCGCCAGATGCCGGAATCGGCCCGGACGGTCGTAGATTCGGGATAGCCGTAGCCCGCGCGGTCGCTCCCCTGGAGCGGCTGGGCGCAATCCTCTTTCCGATGCTACGACCAGGTGGTGTCATGCTGGCGATGCGCGGTTCACGGATCCTGGAGGAACTGCAGGACGCGCGCAGCGGTCTCGGAACTCAGGGTTGGCATCCCGTGGATGTCGTGAGGTGCGGGGAGGGGCGGGTGGAGGAACCCGCCCGTGTCCTCCGGGCCGTACGTTCATCCCAGCGCACCCGGGCCGAGGGCAGGGGAGGGCGCGGCGACGGTGAGCGGCACGATGGCAGACAGGTCAGACGGACGTCACGGGATTCACTCCGATCACGGGAGGTCGGTCGTGACCAGCCGACACGTGGACAGTCTCGTTCCACGTGAAACAGCGTCGGCGGGCCAGGGTGGGACCAGGGGCGGGGGCTTGCGGGGCTATGACTCCGCGCTCTCCGCACTGGACCTGCTCGATCCCTCGACCCCGATCGGAGCGGCGGCGGCAGCAGCAGTGGAAGCACTGGCGGTAGAACGACGACAACCATTCTCTCGCCCCACCCGGCGGCGCATCATCTCGGTCGCCAACCAGAAGGGCGGTGTGGGGAAGACGACGACGACGGTCAACCTGGCGGCGGCGCTGGCATCTCATGGCTCCCGGGTCCTGGTGATCGATCTTGACCCGCAGGGCAATGCCTCGACGGCGCTCGGCGTCAACCATCACTCCGGGGTCCCCTCGATCTACGAGGTTCTGGTGGGGGATCGACCCCTCGACGAGGTCATCGTGAAGTCCGCCGAGGCGTCGGGGCTGTTCTGCGCGCCCGCAACGATCGATCTTGCCGGCGCGGAGATCGAGCTGGTGTCGCTGGTGGCGCGGGAGAATCGGCTGCGGCGGGCCATCGCGAGCATGCAACGGGACGTCGACTATGTTTTCATCGACTGCCCGCCCTCTCTCGGGCTGCTGACCGTCAATGCCCTCGTGGCCGCCCGTGAGCTGCTCATCCCGATCCAGTGCGAGTACTACGCGCTGGAGGGCCTCGGCATGTTGCTGCGCAACGTGGAACTGGTGCAGGCGCACCTGAACCAGGAGCTGCGTCTGTCGACCATCCTGCTCACGATGTATGACTCCCGGACCAGACTGGCCGACCAGGTCGTCCATGAGGTCAAGGAACACTTCGGGGACCGGGTGCTGTCCACTACCATCCCCCGGAACGTGCGTCTGGCGGAGGCGCCGAGCTATGGGCAGTCCGCGCTGACGTACGATCCGACGTCGCGCGGCTCGCTGTCCTATCTGGCCGCGGCGCGCGAACTCGCGGAACGGGGTCGGGACTCGAATGGAGCGGCGTGATGAGTGCTCGGCGCAGTGGTCTGGGGCGAGGGCTGGGGGCACTCATCCCGGTTGCTCCCCCTCCCCTCGACGGTCAGGCGGGCACCGCCTCGGCTGACTACGCCGACTACGCCAGTGGCTACGGCGGCCGGGGGACGAATCGCGGCTCCGGCGACGGCACCGGGCCGCTGCCCGTACACGGGGCGACCTTCCGCGAGATCCCCGTCGGGTCGGTCAGCCCGAACCCGCGCCAGCCCAGGACTCACTTCGATGAGGACGCCCTCGAAGAGCTGGCGGCGAGCCTCCGCGAGGTCGGGCTGCTCCAGCCGATCGTGGTACGCGAGGTGGCCCCCGAGCGCTACGAGCTCGTCATGGGTGAACGCCGGTGGCGTGCATCGAAGATCGCCGAGCTTCCCCGGATTCCCGCCATCGTGCGGGAGACCGCGGACGACGCCATGCTGCGCGACGCGCTGCTGGAGAATCTCCACCGCCAGCAGCTCAACCCGCTGGAGGAGGCTGCGGCGTACGAACAGCTGCTCCGCGACTTCGGGGCGACGCACGAGGAACTGGCCAGTCGGCTCGGGCGGTCCCGGTCGCATGTCACCAACATGATCCGGCTGCTCGGGCTCTCGCCCGCGGTACAAAGGCGGGTGGCGGCCGGCGTGCTGTCGGCGGGTCATGCCCGCGCGCTGCTCTCGCTGCAGGATCCGGACGCCCAGGATCGGCTCGCCACCCGCATCGTCGCGGAAGGTCTCTCGGTGCGGGCTGTCGAGGAGATCGTGGCACTGGACGACGAGGCCCCGCGTAGGCGGGCGTCGCGGGCGCCAGGGGCCGCCTCACCGGCCCTGGCGAGGCTCGCCGACCGCCTCTCGGATCGCTTCGAGACCCGCGTGAAGGTGGACATGGGCCGCAGTAAAGGGAAGATCACGGTCGAGTTCGCCTCGATCGAGGATCTGGAGCGGATCGTCACCGTGATGTCGCCGTCGGCCTCGGTCGACGGCTTGTTGGACTAGCGGGAGTTTCCTAGA
>NZ_CDWWXB010000112.1:0-1678 GCF_977971855.1 Frankia sp. CoWAU3
CCCCACAGCACGTCTACAAAACGTCACCGATCACAACGTAGCGTAATCTCTGCGCGGCCCTGGGCGTGTAAGCCGGCAGCAACACCGTGCTCACCCAGCCGGCGTGCTCCCGCAGGAACGCGGCCATGATGTGTGTCGTCCGGGCGGCGCTTGCAGCCCGGCACGGTGCGTACTGCCATCCTGAACGGAGCCTACGGTGCCGAGCCCGCGGTCCGGCGCAGGTGTCTGGCGGTCGGCTGCCAGGACAAGTTCTCGGGCCTGCTGGAAAGCGCGAGGCTGCCGGCATGGTGAGAACTCGAACCCGCCCAGGCCTGTGCTGGCGAGCGTCTCGCCGACATGCTCCGCAGATGCACGGTCAGTTCAAGGTCATGGGCGCGGCGGTTCGGGCCGCAGGCGAGAGGCCCGCGGCTACGAGCGGCACCGTTCCCAGAGCGTGAGGTAGGCGCGGGCCATCTGGCGGTCAGTGAAGGTGCTCACGGCCGCTTGGCGTGCCCGTTTCCCCAGCTGGTGGCGCAGGACCGGATCATCCCGCAGCCGGCACAGCGCAGCGGCCAGGGCGGCCGGGTCGCCGGCGGGCACGAGCAGCCCGGTCTCGCCGTCGATCACTGCTTCGGAGACGCCGCCGACCGGTGTCGCCACCACCGGCAGCCCGGGTAGCATCGCCTCGACGATCGCCAGCGGAAAGCCCTCCGTCCTGGACGGCAGGCAGAAGACGTCGAAGCCGGCCAGGGCGTCGCGCGCCGCGTCGGACCAGCCGGTAAGGGCGAACCGGTCGGCCACCCCGCTGGCCGCCGCGAGTTCGATCAGCTGGCGGCGCTCGGCCCCGTCGCCGACGACAACCACGTTCGCCCCGTCCATCGTGGCCAAAGCTGCGATGAGCACGTCATAGCCCTTCATCCGATCGAGCCGGCCGAGGCTACCCACCACCATCGGGCCGGGCCGGCCGGCCGGCCGTCGTGGCGGGGCGCCGAGGCCGGGGGCAGCATTCGGGATGCTGCGCACCGAACCGCGTCCCAGGACGTAGAAGTCCTCCACCCGTCGCGCGCTGCCGGCTCCCACGGCGACCCGGGCGTCCGCCCGCCGCGACAGCGCCCTGGTCCGCAGGAGCAGCGGCAGGTCAGTCGTCCGCAGCGGAAGCTGATCGACGGCGACGACCCGCAGATCGCAACCGGCCACTCCGGCCGTCAGGCCGGCGGCCAGCATCGGCGCGCACGCCCACGGCACACACCGGTTGACGTGCAGGACGCCGGGGCGTACCCGGCGCAGCAACCGCACGTGCGCCGCGCACGACATGGACGGACGCGCCGCCGCGCCAGCGGCCGGCGACCCATTCGACTAGCCCGGCGTTGGGACCGGCATCTGGCGGAAGCCATGATCGACTACTGTCGGGATGGGCTACGCTGGCTGCGGTTCGCTGAGGGTCGGTAGGCTGGGGCAGTCATCTCTGGAGTAGTCATCTGCAGGATGGCGATCCGTCATCTGGCCCGCCCGGGAGCGTTCACGAAACGCCACCCTCGTGGCTAGCTGGTGCTTTCTGCGGCAAGAGGGTGTGTTGATGTCGATCGAGGAGTCCGGGGTAACCGAGGTGGCGGGGCCGCGGTCCGGCTACCGGACCGACGCGGTCGCGGCCGATGCCGCAGCCGCTCCCGACGGGACGGCTGTCCGTCTCGCCGGCCGC
>NZ_CDWWXB010000112.1:2010-10896 GCF_977971855.1 Frankia sp. CoWAU3
TCCAAGACCGATCTGGGCGCCGAGGTCGTCAAGGAATGCTCCCGGGCCGTGAAGATCGGCGACTTCGTCGGGATCGCCGGCAGCCTCTACACCACCCGCCGCGGCGAACGGACCGTCGCCATCTCCGAGATGACGGTGCTGAACCGGACCGTGCGTGCCCTTCCGGACAAGTGGCAGGGCCTGTCCAACGTCGAGGCTCGTTACCGCCGCCGCTACCTCGACCTGCTTGTCAACGCCGAGTCCCGGGAACGCTTCCAGACCAGAGCGAACATCATCAGGCGGATTCGCCGTTTCCTTGACGACAACGACTTCCTCGAAGTCGAAACCCCGATGCTGCAAGAGGCAGCGTCCGGTGCCGCGGCCCGCCCGTTCATCACCAGGCACAACGCTCTCGGTGAGGACTTCTACCTGCGGATCTCCCCCGAGACCTATCTCAAGCGGATCGTCGTCGGCGCCTACGACCGCGTCTACGAACTTGGCCGCAACTTCCGCAACGAAGGCATGGACTCCTCGCACCTCCAGGAGTTCACGATGCTGGAGTGGTACGCCGCCTACTGGGACTACCGCGACAACATGGCCTTCGTCCGCGAACTGATCCTCACGGTCCTCGACGACGTCCTCGGCACCCGGGCGGTTACCTACGGGGGTGTCAAGCTCGACTTCGGCGCAGACTGGCCGGAGATCGACTACCGGGCCGAGGTGGAGCGGCGCACCGGCATCGACCTCACCGTCGTCCGCGATCTTCCCACTCTGCGTGCCCGGGTGGCCGAGCTCGGCTTGGACGTCGGGACCTCCCCGTCCTACGCCGGCCTGGTAGACCTGCTCTACAAGAAGACGGTCCGACCCGATCTCGTCCAGCCGTGCTTCCTCGTGCACCACCCGGTGGAACTGATCCCGCTGGCCCGGCGCAGCGACACCGACCCCACCGCGCTTGACATGTTCCAGGTCGTGGTGAACGGCGTGGAGATCGTCAAGGCTTACTCCGAACTCGTCGACCCCGCCGAGCAGCGGCAGCGGCTTGAGGAACAGGCCGTGCTGCGGGAGGCCGGCGATGACGAGACCATGATGCTCGAAGAGGACTTCATCGAGGCCATGGAATACGGGATGCCCCCGATGTCCGGCCTCGGGCTCGGCATCGACCGGTTCGTTGCCCTGCTCACCGGCGCCCCGACCCTCCGCGACGTCGTCCTCTTCCCCACCATGCGCGGCGCCCACAAAGACCAGACAGCCCCCGTTGAAGATGACCTGTGACGGAGGCCCCTAAAGAAACTCTCGAACACGTCGCCGCCGACCGCTACAGAGCCCTCCCACTCCTTGCTACCAGAGTGCGGGCCAGTGCTCCGGCCTTCAGGCCGGGGGTGAAGGCCCGCGTGTGGGGTGCGAGAACTCGGCCACCGGCGTTGGCCTGGTCTTTTAGGCGGCTCGTTCGTATTCGTTGATCAGGCCGCCGAGGACGGGCTGGCGTTTGATCCGTTCCTGGCTCAGGTCCGCGACGGGGTGGTCGGGCCGTGGTGGTTGAAGGTCGCGGCCGCGGTGGGGCGTCGTCCGTTGTAGCGCCGTGCGTACTCAGCCAGGACAACGCGCAGGTGCCGCTCCCCGAATATCGGCATCCGGTCGGTGACCTCGGTCCGGACGGTTCGGACAAACCGTTCTGCGTGGGCGTTCGCCCGCGGGGTCCGGGGTGGGATCGTGACGGTGGTGATGCCGGCGTCGGCGAGGACCGCGTCGAACGACGAGGTGAACTGTCCGGCGCGGTCACGGACCAGGAACCGGAAGTCGGCCGCCCGGTCACCGAGGTCCAGGAGGAGGTTCCGGGCTTGTTGGGTGCTCCACGGTCCGTCGGGGTGGGCGGTGACCCCGAGGATGTGGACGGAGCGGGAGCCGACCTCGATGGCGAAGAAGCAGTACAGACGCCGCAGCGTCAGCGCGCAGTCCACGTGGAGGAAGTCCACCGCCAGCATTGTCGAGGCCCGCGTACACAGGAACTGCCGCCACGTCGTGTCGGTCTGCCGTTGCGGAGCCGGTGGCAGCCCGAGGGTCTTCAAGATCCGGCGGATCGTGGAGGCGCTCATCCGGTGGTCGAGTTTGAGGAGCTCGCCCTGGATCCGCTGGTAGCCCCATGTCGTGTTCTCGGTCGCGAGCCGCTTGATCAGCGCGGCGATCTCCGAGCTGATCGGTGGCCGTCCGGTCCGCTGCGGGTGGGTCCCTTTCCGTGTGACCAGACGCCGGTGCCACCGCAGAACGGTGCCCGGGGTGACCAGCCGTGCGTTCCCAGCGCCTTGGGGAGAAGCCTGATCAGTGCGGCGAGCACCGCCCGATCCGCCCAGTCCCACCGCGGCCTCGGCTGGGTAGGGCGTAGCACCGCGACCTCATGCCGCAACACCAGCAGCTCGATGTCCTTCGACGCCGACGAACGACCGAGCAGCACCAGCCAGCCACATACCCGCACGAAGATCAGATAGGCCAGGCGTACAGACACAGCTGACCATCATGCCGACCACCACGCTGTCGCATAACCCCAGCTCACGGGCCCAAGCCGACTCCTGGCACCCCACACGGCGGGACAGCAGGCGGCGGAGACGGTGGCCGCAGCAATTCCGCGCACGACGCGACGTCCGCACCGGCGATGGCGTCAGCTCGGAGATTTCGGACGCCGAAAGCATTGTTCCTGGTCAGAGGCCCGTCCACAACGGACGGGCCCGACCGCGAAGGGCGGAGGCTCGGGGATTTGAACCCCGGAGGGGGTGTATGCCCCCAACCGCATTAGCAGTGCGGCGCCATAGACCGGACTAGGCGAAGCCTCCCAACGTGCCTGCTCATCATAGCGTCTCCCACGACGGTGCTGACGCTCGGTCCGAGCGGATCCCGGCGGGCTGGATCACGTCTGTGTGGTCCGGCCGGCCGGTTCCGCGCGGTCTATGGGTTCCATCGGTCCCAGGGCCGCGAGGATCGCGTCCGCGATCTCACGGCGCCGTCCGCCGTCCGCCAGCGGACCACCATCGGCCTCCCGCACGTAGAAGGCGTCCACCACGTCTAGTCCGAGGGTCGCGACGATGGCGGTGGCGACATCGAGTCGCAACCCGGACAGCGCCCGTACGATCCGGTACAGCACGCCGGCCTGGTCTGGGGCGCGCACCTCGATCACGGTCATCGATCCCAGGTCGTCATCGAAGATCACCTGAGGTGCGCCGGGCGTGGTCCACCGCCTGGCCCCGGCGTAGTCGCGTTCCCGGACGGCGAGCCGACCGGCGACGTCGAGGGTGCCGGCGAGCGCGGCCCGCAGGTCGGCGAGCAGGTCGGCGAGCAGCCGCGCCGGTTCCGGTACTCGTTCGTGCGGCGCCGCCACGGCGGCCTGCAGCAGCGCCCGACCGCCGTTCCTCCGGGCCGAGGCCCGCCGGATGTCCAACCGGTTCAGCGCGAGGACACCAGCGATGATCGCCAGCAGCCCGACGTGGTCGGCGTTGACCACCACGATCTCGAACATGCCCTCGTCCGGCAGCGGATTGACCTGGACGACGTGCTCGTCGGGCAGCGCGAGCAGGCCACGCTGCCGATCGTCGAGGCTCGGGGGACACGGGACCCGCTCGCCGCCGAGGACTGCCCGGGCCCGCTCGACGAGGTCACCGATCAGCCGCGCCTTCCAGGCGTTCCACGCGGTCGGACCGGTGGCCCGGGAGTCGGCCTCGGTCAGTCGGTGCAGCAGGGTGAGGATCCGCACGCTGCCGGCGGACGCGGCGACGCTCGCGATTGTCCCGGGATCGTCGATGTCCCGCCTGGTCGCGGCCTCGCCGAGAAGCAGGTGGTGGCGGACCATGGCGACAAGCACGTCGACGTCCTCGGGCGGCAGGCCCAGCCGCGGGCCGATCCGTTCGATCTGCACGATGCCCGCCTCGGTGTGGTCGCCGGGGAAGCCCTTACCGATATCGTGCAGGAGGGCGCCGAGCAGCAACAGATCCGGCCGGTCCACCTCGCGGGTGTGCGCGGCGGCCCGCGCCGCGGCCTCCAGCAGATGTCGGTCGACGGTATAGCGGTGGTAGGGATTGCGTTGCGGTCTGCTGCGCACCGCCGCCCACTCCGGGATGAGCCGGACGAGCAGCCCCACCTGGTCGAGGGATTCCAGTACCCCCACGGCCGCGTCGCCGGTGGCCAGCAGCGCGACCAGCGCGTCACGGGCGGCGTCAGGCCAGGGGTCGGGCATCGGTGGGGCCTCCCGGGCCAGCCGGTCGACGGCGTAGCGGCCCAACGGGAGCCCGCTTCGTGCGGCCGCGGCGGCGGCCCGCAGCACCAGGACCGGGTCCTTCGCCGGATCGACGTCCCGGGCGAGCTGGACCTCGCCGTCCTGGTCGACCACCCCTTCGCCGAGGGGGCGGCGGGCCGGCCGCCGGCTGCCACCGCGCCACCGCGCCACCGACCGCAGGCCGGCCGCGACCCGGTACCAGGTGGTGTCCCAGGTCCAGGAGATGGCGCGTCCGGCGTCGGCGACCGCGTGCGCGAGCGCGAACGCGTCGGCGTAGCCGAGCATGGTGGCGAGCGACTCGGAGTCCTGGAGCAGGAGCCGATCGTGGGCTCGTCCCCGGCTCAGCCGGCGGATCTCGCCGCGGGCATCGAGCAGCACCTGACCGGCGGCGATCACCCGCGCGGAGGGGGACTCGGCGACCCAGGCCGCCGCGAGGGCGTGCAGGGCATGGACATCACGCAGCCCGCCGCGGGATTCCTTCAGGTCGGGTTCGAGCAGGAACGCGACCTCACCGAGCCGGGTGGCCCGTTCCGCAACGGCCTCGGCGAGCTCGGGTAGTCGTTTCGGGGCATGGGACCGCCACCGGGCGCGAGCCCGCTGGGCGAGCTGCGTGGCCAGCGTCGCGTCACCCGCGACGTGGCGGGCGTCGAGCAGGCCGAGCGCGGCCTTGAGGTCACCGTCGGCTACCATGATGGCCTCGTCGACGGTGCGCACGCTGTGATCGAGGCCCACCCCCGAATCCCACAGCGGATACCAGACCGCGTCGGCGACGGCGGAGATGTCGTTCCGTTTGCCGTCGTGGACGAGGACGAGGTCGAGATCGCTGCCGAACGCGGGTTCCGCGCGTCCGTAGCCGCCGACGGCCACCAGGGCGATTCCCGGTCCGACCTCGCCGAACAGGTCGACCAGGGCATCGTCGGCGAGGTCGGTGAGGATGCGGCGCAGCCGTGGGCCGGTCGCCGTGGGCAGGTGCTCGGAGCGGCCCTTGAGGATCTCCAGGCGGTCCGTCATGGCTGTCCTCCTCCGTTCGGCCGTCTGGCCGTGATCGATCTCGGGTCCGGATCGATCACGGCCAGTGGAGCGCCGAGCCGAGGACACAGAAACGCGCACCAGCGCAACTGTGGTCTCGGGTGGTACCAGGTCGTGCGGTGTCGCGGGTGGTGCGTGGTGCCGGGGGTGCGTGGTGCCGGGGGTGCGTGGTGCCGGGGGTGCGTGGTAACAGTGATGGATGGAGTCGGGTGGTGCGATGGAGCCGTACCGCGGTGGCGTTGCCACGCCCGGCACTACTACAGCGCGTCCGCCCCCCGCTCGCCGGTACGGACCCGTACCACCGACTCGACCGGAACGACCCAGATCTTGCCGTCGCCGATCTTGCCGGTCTGCGCCGACGACGTGATCGCCGCGACCAGATCGTCGACCGCCCCGTCCGCGACGACCACCTCGATCTTGATCTTTGGCACGAAGTCGACCTTGTACTCGGCGCCGCGGTAGACCTCGGTGTGGCCCTTCTGCCGGCCGTAGCCCTGGACCTCGGAGATCGTCAGTCCGTGCACGCCCAGGGTCTCGAGCGCCGCCTTCACGTCGTCGACCTTGAACGGCTTGATGACGGCGGTGACGAGCTTGGTCATGCCTGGGCCTCCTCGGGCACCTTGACGGGGCTGATGCTGCTCGTGGACAGCGAGCCGCTACCGCCGATGGACGTGAAGCGGTACGCCGTCTCCCCGTGCAACGCCTCGTCCATGCCGGCGATCTCGTCGTCGGCGTTCAGCCGGAGACCGATGGTGTACTTCAGGGCGAGAGCGATGATCGCCGTCACGACGGCCGAGTAGCCCAGCGTCGCGCCGACGGCGAGTGCCTGCTCCCCGAAGACGCTCCACGGGCCGCCGTAGAAGACACCGTCCTTGCCGGCCTCGTTCGTGTCGACGCTGGCGAAGAGGCCGGTCAGCAGGGCTCCGAGCACACCGCCGACCAGGTGGACCGCACCGACGTCGAGCGAGTCGTCGATGCCGACCTTGCCCTTGATCGAGGTGGCCAGGGCGCAGACGACGCCGGCGATGCCGCCGACGGCGATCGAACCCATCGGAGAGACGAAACCACAGGCCGGGGTGATGGCCACCAGACCCGCGACCGCGCCGGACGCGGCTCCCAGGGTGGTCGCCTTGCCGTCGCGCAGCTGCTCGACCGCGAGCCATCCGAGGATCGCGACGCCGGTCGCGATCTGGGTGTTGAGCAGGGCGTATCCGGCGACCTTGTTAGCGCCCAGCGCGGAACCCGCGTTGAACCCGAACCATCCGACCCACAGGATGCCGGTGCCCAGGAGAACGAACGGGACGTTGTGGGGGCGGAAGTCGCCGGTCGGCCAACCGGCCCGCTTGCCGAGGACCAGCGCCAGCACGATCGCCGCGATACCGGCGTTGGCGTGGACGACCGTGCCGCCCGCGAAGTCCATCGCGCCGCGCTCGAACAACCAGCCCTTGCTCGCCCACACCCAGTGTGCGATCGGCGAGTAGACCAGCAGCGACCAGAGCGGGATGAAGATCGCGAAGGCGCTGAACTTCATGCGATCGGCGATCGCGCCGGTGATGAGGGCGGGCGTGATGATCGCGAACATCAGCTGGAAGGCGACGAACACGACGTACGGGATCGCGCCGTCGCTGCCGGAGAGGTCCTGGAGAGCGAAGAAGTCGAATCCGCCCCAGAAGCCGTTACCCTCGCCGAACGCGACGCTGAACCCGATGACCGACCAGATCAGCGTGACGATCCCGATGCAGAAGAAGTTTTGCATGATCATTCCGAGCACGTTCTTCGCTCGGACCATGCCACCGTAGAAGAACGCCAGTCCGGGCGTCATGAACAGCACGATCGCGGAACTGATGAGCATCCACGCGGTATCGCCCGAATTCAATTTGTCCATGTCTCTCCTGTCATTCCCCGCGCGATGCGCGGACTGCGCTCACCCGGTCCCCGGCCACGCTGCGCTCGTCCCGGATCCTCGGGTCCGAAGAGTCGGCAAGATCTGTTCCCGACCTGTGTCTTAGCTGTTTCTGGCATGTGAAATCGCTAAATTGGGTGGCCTGTGACCCGATCTCATCGGCTGGCGGTGGGTGCTTGGAGACTCTCCGCTCGTTACGGCGTGATTCCGTGACTTTATAACTGCATAGAGTTACCGTCCGGCGGTGTGAGCAGTGTCCCCACGGAGGGCTGGCATAGCGCCGGCGAACCGCGCCCCGGGCCCCGCCGTCCCCGTGATGTCCCGCCATCCGGGTTCGGCCGGCGAACTTCGAAACACGCCGCAAGGCAGACTCCCGCCGCCGGCCCGACCGACGATCCCCAGCCGACCGGGAACGATCCGACCGGATGGCGTCCGAAAGCCGGAGCGCCCATTGTTCTCGGACTGGTCGGCATTCTCGTCGCCGGACCTCCGGTTGTCTGGGGATTTGCCGGATCCGCCTGGGCGGCGCCGACGACTCCGGCCTCCGGGCCGGCCCCGGAGAGCCTGCAGAGCCTGCAGAGCCTGCAGAGCCTGCAGGCGGAGATCAACGGTACCCGGGTACGGCTGGACGAATCCACTCGTCAGACGGCGATTGCCACTGAGGTGTTCAACGCCGAACGTATTCGGCTGGCCGAGGCCGAGCGGGCCGCGGCAGCCGCGGCCGGGCGGGTCGACCGCGCTGACGATGCTGTACGGCAGGCCTCGGACAAACACCGGGGGTTGGCGGTGTCGGCGAATCGGGCCGGGGGATTCGGGCAACTGTCGTTGCTGCTGACTGGCGATCCCCGACAGGTACTCGACCGGGCCGGTGCGGTCGATGCGCTGGCCCGCCGGCAACGCGTGGCGGACACCGGCCTGCGGCTCGCGCGTCGGGATCTCACCGAGGCACGCCGGAGCGCTGACGTGGCACTTGCGGGCAAGAGGAAGATCGTCATGCGGCTCGCCGCACGGAAGCGGTCTATCGAGGCGTCCGCCGCCGAGCAGCGCAGCCTGCTGCAGCGGCTCGAATCCCGCTACGCATTGCTGGAGCGGCAGGCCAGGGAACGCCAGGCCGCCGCCGCGCGGGCCCGCAGGGCGGCGGCGGCCGCCGCCGCGGCATCGGCGGCCAGGAAGGCCGCGGCCGAACGGGTCCGTTATCGGAAGGAGTCGGCCGCGGTCGCAGCCGCGGGCCGGGCGTTCGCAGCGGCCCCGACTACCCCGGCACCCATCCCGCCGACGGGCGGCGGTGGCGCGTCGCGCGCGGTGCAGGAGGCATACGCCCAGCTGGGCAAGCCCTACGTGTGGGCCGCGGCGGGGCCGAAGTCCTTCGACTGCTCCGGCCTGACGCAGTGGGTCTGGGGGAAGGCCGGGGTGTCGCTGAGCCACTACACCGGATCACAATGGAATGAGGGGCGCCGCGTGAACCGTGCGGGCCTCATTCCCGGCGATCTCGTCTTCTTCCATGCCGATCTTGATCATGTCGGGATCTACATCGGGGGCGGGAAGATGATCCATGCTCCGCGGACCGGGGAGGTGGTCAAGGTGGAGAAGATCTGGTGGTCGAGCTTCCGGGGGGGTGTGCGGCCGGGAGCGTGACACCATCGGCCGCTGGCGGAAGTGATCAGGACGGCGACGGCGACGACTCAGCTTGTCGTTTAACCTTCGGGTGTCACTCTGT
>NZ_CDWWXB010000113.1:0-736 GCF_977971855.1 Frankia sp. CoWAU3
CACTTAACGCAACAGGCCGTCACACCACGCGACCTTCGCGCAGCCCTGCGGTCAACGCCTCCCCCGCCAGCCACCCCACCGGCTCGTCATACCGCTCCGGCGGCAGCACGGGAAGCTGCTTCATGAGAAAGTACTTGAACGAGGTGCCAGCGAATTTCTGTCGGGCACAGTAATCGAGCACGAACATGGAGAAGTTTGCCTGCAGAAGGGCTCCCCGTTCGGATGGCAATGCGAGGAGGAACTTGTCTCCCACGGCGTAACGCGGAATCGCGCCGCTGATCAGGGTCCGTTCGTCGGAGGCGCGGGCGATGTCGCGCCAGCCGAGCAGCCAGCCGCGGTCCCACCGCTCGCCGATCTTCTTCTCGACCTTCTCCTCGGCGACCCAGTAGCGCGGCAGCGTGACGAAGTCCGGGTCGGCGTGCTGCTTGGGCGTCGTCCGGGGCAGGGTTCCCATGTTCGCCTGAGCTTGGGTCTGCCCCTCGTACGTTCCCAACCGATGGTCAAAATGGTGGACCATCTTCGCCTCGATCAGCGGGAGCATGTACTCGGCGTCCTCGCCCGACCCTCGCGTGAAGACGTTACCGACGAGATGCCAGCCGGCCTTCTCCAGGTCCTTACGGGTGTGGAAATATTTGGAATCGTTGGCCATGTGCAGCATGGCTTTGAACGAGACACGCCACGGGTTCGACGGCGGCGCATCCTGCCAGAGGACCGGTACGCGATGATAGATGTCCAG
>NZ_CDWWXB010000113.1:1235-5029 GCF_977971855.1 Frankia sp. CoWAU3
GGTGATGCGGGCGTCTCGCGGGGACCGGAAGATCGAGACGGTCCTGGTGTTCGGGTTGAGGAGACGGATCTCGGCCGGTGTCATGGTGAACGCCCGGTCGGCCACGTCGACCATCCGCCGTGATCCGAAGGCGAACGGCACCCGGTCGACTCCGACCTGACGCCCGGCGAGAGTCAAGAGGCAGAAGCGGAAGCTATGGTGCACCGCGCGGCTGAGTAGGAACTCCTCGTTCTCGAACTCCACCAGCCCGGCGAGCGACTCCTTCTCGACGACGTCCTGGAAGAACGGCGCGGTGGTGGCGTCGGTGGCGATGCCGGTGGGCAGCACCAGGCCGGCACGACCGTGCGGGCCGAGGATGGTCCGGGCTGTCTCGGCGAAGACGGCGTAGGTGTTGACGTCGCCGCGGCCGGTGAGCGGGTAGCGGCCCGAATCCCGCAGCAGTTGCGACCAGCCGGCGGACTCCCGCAGGTGATCCTGGAAGTCGGCGTACAGGGCACGGTCGGAGGCGAACTCGCTCTCCTTCAGCGCGTCGATCAGGCGCTGCCGGGCCGCCTTGTTCGGGGCCTTGGCGATCTTCTCGTCCCGGTGCGCGAAGAACTCCTTCTCCTGGAGCTTCACCCGCTCCCACGGCGGGTTACCCAGGACGCAGGAGAAGCCGCCGCGCCAGCCGGTGCCCGGGTTCGCGTCGGGAGCGTCCGGATCGTCATCCGTGCGGAAGACGTCCGGGAACTCCAGATGCCAATGGAAGAAACGGTACCGGTCCGTGATGTCGTCCAGGAGCTTCGCCAGCTCCGGTGACAACTCCTCAGAACCAGCCATCAGCGGATACAGGAGCTGATTCGTGATCGCCGGTGGCCCACCCTCAGGCTTCGGCCAGACGAACGCGGCGCACCAGGCGTTGGCGGCCAGCAGGTGGAGGCGGCGCTCGGGCATGGCCTCCAGGGCCTCGTACCGCCGCGCCTGCTCGCGGACATCCGACAGGGACAGTGCACGCAGATCGATGATCTCACGCAGCTCCTGCCGACCGCGCAGGTTGGCGAAGTGACTGATGTCGGCGGACTTCTGCGCCTCCAGGAAGACAGCACCCTGATTGTCGGCCAGCAGGGCCCTGACCCGGCTGGCATCATCGTCGCCGAACGCCTTGAAGGCGGCGTCGGGGATTCCCCCGTCCAGCAGCGTCGGGGTCACGCCGAGCAGGGCGTTGCCGACCTTGATGTGATGGTCTAGGTAGGCGAGCGGGCGGTTCGGCTCGACGGACGCCAGCCACAGCGAGAACTTGGTGATCTCGACCGCCAGCGGGTTGATGTCGACCCCGTAGACGCACCGCGCGACGACCTCGGGCAGGATCTTCACAATCTCCGCCCGGGACGGTTCGTCGTCTCCCCGGTCCATGATCGCGTATCTGCGGGCGATCCGGTGCGCGGCGGCGGCGAGGAAGTGCCCGGAGCCGCAGGCCGGGTCCACCACGGTGATCCGCAGGAGGTCCGCGGGAACGCCGGATGCCGCGTACCGGTCGATCACGGGGTCCAGCGCGGTCCTCAGCAGCGAGTCGATGAGCGCGTTCGGAGTGAAATAGGAGCCGGTGGTTTTGCGTTCGTTGCCCAGCGCGTCGGCGAGGCGGAACCGCCGGGCCGGCAGATCCGGGTCCGGCACCAGTCCCAGCAGCGACTCGTAGACGCTGCCGAGCTCCGCCCCGCCCAGATGGGCGAAGTCGACCCACTGCCGGCGGCCCCGGTCATCCGTGACATGGCTGAGCAGCTTCACCGCGGCGAGCAGCCGCCGGTTGGGAAGTTCGAGCCGGCGCAGCTCGTCGGGACGGGCCTCGCGGTCGTCCGCACCGGCCCCGCGGTCGTCCGCACCGGCCCCGCCGGACCGGCCCCGCCCAGTCGCCGAGCCACCCGTGAAGTACAGCCCGCCGAGGGCCGGCAGGGCGAGCTCGGGCCGGCCGCCGTCGCTGCCCAGGGCCTCCAGCACCAGGACGAGCCCGCGCCACAGGTCACCATGCTGATCACCACGCCGCCGGGAGGCGATGCGGCGCAGCCGCGCGGTGGAGAAGTAGGAGGCGTACCGCCGCCGGCCCTCGATGATCTGATCCGTGAGGCGCTTGCGGTCAGCCCGCTGCCGCGCCGTCTCGTCCGGTTTCTCCTCGGGAGGCTGGGGATGCAGCACGTCCCGGTCCTCGATGACGAACAGGAAGACCATCTGGTACACGAGCCGGAGCAGCTCGTGGCGGAACTCGTCGGGAGTCATCCCGCCGTGCTGGCGGCCGGCCGCCAGCATCGCGCGCAGCCCGGGGTTGGCCTCCAGGAAACCGGTGCCCAGCTCCGCCATGGCCCGCACGACGTTGTCCCGCAGCTTGTCCCCGGCGACGATGCCCGCAGCCGCCGCATAGGTGTGCCAGCGTTCCAGCCAGCAGTCCGCCGGGTTCGGCGCCGCGCCCGCCCGATCGGGCGCCTCGAACCGCGAGGCGTGCGCGAAGGCGAAGAGCACCTCGAAATCGGAGTACAGCTCGCCGTCGAAGATGGCTTCGAGATCGAACTCCAGGTAGGAGTGGCCGACCAGGGCCGCCGACTCCCGCAGGATCCGCAGCTTCCGGCCGTTGGAAAGGATCCCCCACAGCCGGTCGTCGTGCCGGTTGAGGAACGCCTGCATCATGCGCTGCGGGGCCCGGTCGCTCTTCGCCGGCCCCAGCCGCTGGTCCAGATCACGCTTCCAGGCGGCGAGGTGGACGGGAACGTGCCGCCACTCGTGGCTGATGGCATCGTCCTCGCCGAGGTGGCGCACGTGCGCGACGCGGCCGTAGCCCAACTCGCCCAACAGGACCTGCAACCACAGCTCACGGGTCAGCGTGGTCCCCGTCGTCCCCGGGCCCGTCGCCGCGCCCACCGCCCCACCCGCGGTCACCGACCGCTCCTCGGCGGCGAGCCGCGCGCGGAAGGTGCGGTACGCCCCGAGCAGGTACGCCCAGCGGCGGCTGGCCGCGTCGCCGAGCCGTTCCCCGGCCGCCAGGTGGTAGTCCTCGGCGCGCGTGCCGGCGAGTTCCGGGTCGGCGTCCCTGACCCGCCGCACCAGGTCCCGGGTGAACAGGCTGCCTTCGAGGCTGACGGAGAGGAGCTCGACGTCCCCAATTCTCAGTGTCATGAGCCGGCCCCGGCCGGCAGGTAGACGTAGACCCCGAGGACGTCGGCCCGGTCGTGCGGGGTGACGGTGAGCCCGCGGCGGCGGCGCAGCCCGGCGACCTCCCGGGCCCGCAGGTGGGCCTCGCGCAGCGCCTCGGCGAGCCGCTAGCCCTGTGCGTCCAGCTCAGGCGCGACGTCGGCGAGCTCGGTGATGGCGCGTTCCGCCTGCCGGCGAACGAACTCGGGCAGGGCGTTCTCCGGGTCGACGGCGAACAGCCGGTCGATGTCGGGCGGCGTCAGCCACTCGCGGTTCTCCCCGCGGCCACGGTAGCCGACCAGGCGCGCGTCCTCGGCCACGGTGTCGACGGTCTTCGCCGCGCCGGGCAGCGTCAGATGGAACCGGTAACGCACGAGGAGCACCACCGTGCGCGTGGCCACCGCGGAGGTGCGGAACACCCCGCAGCGCGCCCCCGGCGGACGCCGCACCGCACCACCCGCCGGGTCCACCGCACCACCCGCCGGGTCCACGGGAGCGCCCGCCGGGTCCGCCCGGTCCACGGGAGCGCCCGCCCCCGCGGGCCCGGGATCATCCACCGGGGCGATCACCCCGGTCCGGTCGTCCAGCGCCTCCTCCAGCACCGCGCGGGCGAGCCCCGTGACCGCCGGGTCGGTGCG
>NZ_CDWWXB010000113.1:5385-5914 GCF_977971855.1 Frankia sp. CoWAU3
CCCGCGCCGCCCGGCGGCACGCGCAGGGCGTCGGTGTAGAGGGGGTCCAGCCCGGTCACGTCGGCGACGAGACCGTCCGAGGTCTCCGTCGGAACCACCTTCACGCCCAGCTCGTCGAGGGTGTTCAGGACAAACCGGCGGACGTCGGCCTGGCTGCCGAGGGCTTCCCGCACGTCGTCCAGCACGCCCTGCACCTCGTCCAGGTCGACTCCGCTGTGGGCGTACTTCGTCAGCGTCCGGGACTCCCGCTTGGCGGCGCTGTGCCACTCGTCGGTCACCTCGTCGCCGGTCCGGACGACGTCGAGATCGAGGATGAGCTGCTCGCCGTCCCTGCGGCGCAGGACCAGCCCTTCGAGCATGGCGATGAGCAGGCTCTCGGCGTTGTCGGGAACCGGGACCGTCACCCCGGTGTCGCGGGCGATCCGGCGGTGCTTGCGCAGCAGGACGTCCAGCACGAGACCATCGATGCCGTTGTCCGCGCCGTACAGGGTGACCGCGCGGACGTACGACTTCCGCTGGCCGAACCGGT
>NZ_CDWWXB010000113.1:6218-7495 GCF_977971855.1 Frankia sp. CoWAU3
CCCAGCGCGTCTGCCTCGGCCGCCGATCCGGCGGCGGCGGTGACCGACCGCGCGGTGAAGGTCGCCGCCGCCGCGGCCGGCGAGGACGCCACCGATCGCAGCAGGGCCAGCGCCGACCACCACCGCACCCGGCGGGTCCGCTCCCCGCCGGGATTCGTGACCGTCTCCCGGGCGAAGGCGAGCACCTCCTCGTGGAACCCGGAGTAGGCCACGCTCATCCGGTACCCCACGTCGCGGTACTGGCGATCCTCCGGGAAGGGGGTGTCCTGCCCTTGATAGCGGCGGATGTCGCGGCGGCGGCGCTGCACGAAGTGCCGGGCGAGCTCATCCCGGCCACGCACGGTGTCCAGGTCGAGCAGCGCGAGCCGCGGGCTGAGCAGGCTCAGCAGATCCCGGAACGCGTCCTGCTTACCGGAGTGGGGCGTGGCGGTGACCAGCAGAAGGTGGCGGGGGCGGCCCTGTTTCGTGGGACGGTCGGCGATGCCGCGCAGCAGGTCGTAACGCTTCTGTCCGGCGCTGCTGGACGCGCTGCCGGCCGCCGGGACGCAGGTGTGCGCCTCGTCGACGATCACCAGGTCCGGGCAGGACCGCGCGAACAGCGTCCGGCGCTCGTCCGTCTTGATGAAGTCCGTCGAGACGATCGTGAACGGGAAGTGCTCGAAGATGGATACTCCGCCCGCCCGGCGCTCCAGACCGGTGACCGTGGACGTCAGGACCAGCTCGGCCTCGATGGCGAACTTGTCGGCCAGCTCCGCCCGCCACTGTTCGGCGAGCGCGGGTGGGCAGAGCACCGTCAGCCCGGTGGCGTCCCCCTGCACCAGCAGCTCCTTGGCGATGAGAGCCGCCTCCACCGTCTTGCCGATCCCGACGTCGTCGCCGATGAGCAGGCGGACCGGGTCCTGGCGCAGCGCGAGGAGCAGCGGGACGAGCTGGTACTGCCGGGAAGTGACCGCGACGGCGGCGAGCGAGCGCAGCGGGCCGGCGCTCGCGGTGAAGCCGAGCCGCAACGCGGTGGCCAGAATGGAGATGGAACGGTGGTCGCCGGCCGCCGCCGGATCCGGCGGCGGGAAACCCACGGACGTCGCTTCGTCCCGGAACAGCCCGGTGACGTACTCCTCGTCCCCACCGAGCGGCCGCACGACGAGGAAATTCGGGTCGTCGCCGGGCAGGACCACCCATTCGCGCCCGCGGGCCTTCACCAGCGACCCCGGCTCGAAGTCGCGGGCCGGGGTGGCGCCGGCCGGGGTGGCGCCGGCCGGGGTGGCGCCGGCCGGGGT
>NZ_CDWWXB010000113.1:7887-11240 GCF_977971855.1 Frankia sp. CoWAU3
GGCCGGCGCCACCCCGGCCGGGGTGGCGCCGGCCGGGGTGGCGCCGGCCGGGGTGGGGTGGCGCGGCGTCGAGACGGCCGCCATCAGCCGCGCCGCCCGGGGCCGAACACGTTCGGGTAGTACGCCACGATCTTCCCCCACTCCGCGTCATACCGGAACCGGACGACCAGCCACCCCAGGTCGGCCAGCCGGTCCTCGGCGTCGGCGTCCCGCGCGGCCGCGGCGGCGGCGTCATGGTGCGGACCGTCGACGAACACGGCCACCGCCCCCGACGGCAGCCGGTAAACGAAGTCCGGCCGCGCCGCCGCGTCCGATACAAGCATTTGCGTCGCGTCAGGTAACCGATAACCCTCTTCGCGGAGGAATGTTACAAGTTGCCGCTCCAACCCCGACCCCGCCCGCTCGCGCAACGCCTCCGCGTGCCCCTCTGCGCCGCCCGCGTGGCCGTGCCGTGGCTCGGTACGGGCCGCCATCAGAGCACGAAGGATCTCGACCGCGGCATGTCGATCGATGACGGTATGGTCGGACTGATTGCCATAGGAGAGCAGGCAGTCGTAGCAGCCCCGTTCGCAGCGTTCCCGCGCGCCCGGCGCCCGGTCGGTGTCCGCCCCGGTCTTCGGATCGAAATGGACGATGCGCAGCGCCTCCTGCGCCACCTCCGCCAGTGCCTCCGGCTCGTCATGCAGGCGGCGCAGCACGCCCGCGCCGCCCTCCGCGCTCTCGACGAAGAGCATCCGGCCCCGGCCGTCCGGGTCGGGCAGCCGCTGGGACTCCAGCTCCGCGTCCTCAAGCTGGAACAGCGCCTCGATGCCGCGTTCGAGCGCGTACCGCACCGAGGTCGCCACCTCGTCGGGGACCGGCCGGGCGAGCCGGACGACGGCGATGTTGCGCCGGTCCTCCACGTACGGGATGATCTTGCGGGCCCGCGGGTCGTCGGCGAACTCGTCAAGGCCGGATTCCTCCTCCGTGAGATCCCCGGCCCGCAGCTCGCCGGCCCGTCTCTCATTCAGCCACCGGCCGTTGACGGTGTCGAGCCAGTAGCCGACGTCGTTCTTGTCCGCCCGCCGCCGCAGGCCCTGGTTGATGATCCGGATCGTCGCGGTATCGCCGTAGACGAACTCGGCGAGATCCTCCCCATCCGGGCCGCGCACGTCCGCGGCGAGCCGTCCCGGCCGGACCCCGTGCCGGCTGAACCGGAAAGTGGTGAGCAGGTCGAAACCGGCCCGGCGGCGCTCCTCCTCGTCGGAGGAGATCCGCCGGCGATGGGTGGTGGTCACCGTCTGCAGGTGCATGAGCCCGGCCCGGCCGCCGCCCAGCGCCACGCCACACTCCTCGCACCGGTTCACAGCCGCGTCGCGATGATGCCAGTAGCCGCAGGACTCGCACAGCCGTGCCTCGATCGTCGCCACCGATCCGGGGACGCCGTGCTCCGAGCCTGGGACCTGGACGCTGATGACCTGGTACCGCCCACCCTCGTGATAGATCAGCGCGCCCGGGCCGAACTCGCCGACCGCGATGAACCGGGGCCGTTGGATGTAGGACCCGTCGCCCCGCCGGCTGCCGGGAATGTAGGCGGCCAACGGCAGCCGGGGGAAGGAATAACCCGGCAGAAAACCCTCGGACGCGAAGTAGCGGTAGGAGTAGAAATCACTGAAGAGCTGCTGGTCAGGGGAGTCGTTGGTGAGCAGGTACAGGCGCTGCTCGGCCTCGTACCGACGTCGGCGCGCGGCCGCCCGTGCCTTCGACTGGGTGGATCGGTCGAGCACCCGGCGGTTCTGCTCCCGCTGGTCGGCGATCGCCTGCCGGTACATCGCCCGCCACCGGTCGCACGCTCCGTCGAACGCGAGGAACGCCCCGTTCACGACGTCGGGTATCCACCGGTCGTACCACCAGGGGCTGTTCTTCGTCTCCTCGGCGAGCACCGCCTCGGCCCGCCGCACCGTGCGGGCCCGCACGGCGGGGTCGTCCAGGTGAGCGGCGAGATCCTCCCGGATCGGCAGTGGCAGCTCGCCGCGTGGGCCCTCGGCGGTATCGAGGACGTCGGTGAGGCCGCGGTGCAGGTTCGCGCCGCTCTCGGCGAGCCAGATGGCATGTACGTGCGAACGGACCAGATCCTCGTTCGCGAGGTCGAGCCGGGGCAGGGTCACGCGACCGGCGACCATCAGCTTCGACCGGCGGAAGTAGTACTGGTCGTGCGCGCTGCCGGTGGAACAGTAGGTCGTCACGAGCGCCGGCTGGCCGCCGCGCCCGGGCCGGCCCGAACGCTGCGCGTAGTTGGCCGGGGTCGGGGGGACGTTGCGCATCATGACGGCGTTGAGGTCCGCGATGTCGACGCCGAGCTCCATCGTCGGCGAGCAGTAGAGCAGGGGCAGCCAGCCCTCGGCCGGGTCGCCCCCGCGGCGGAACGCCTCCTCCCGGTCCTGCCGCTGCTGGGCCCGGACCTGGGCGGTGTGCTCGCGGGCGACGATGCCGGCGAGCTCCGCGGCGGCGTGCGAGTACAGATCGCGGAAGAACGGGTTGACCCGTGCGCCGACGGTGTCGTCGACCACGCGGCGCAGCGGGTCCTCCGCGCCACGTCGACCGTTCCCGGCCCGCCAGATGAGCGCCGACGCCTTCACCCGGTAGCCCGCCGGGCCCCGTTGAGCCCGCGCGTAAGCCCGCGCGCCACCGCGGGCCGGCCCGGTGACCATCACCTGCCCGATCAGGCCATGGCGCTCCAGCACCGTGAACAGGTCGTGGATCACGGCCTCGGCGTCGTCCAGCCGGATCCGGCCACGGTGGCGCGGGAACTCGTGCGGTCGGCGCAGGTAGCGGCCGAACGCACCACGACCGGTGACGTGTACGGCGTCCCGCATGCCTCCCCGGCCGCCCGGGAATGGATAGGAGGTGCGTTCGAGCACCCGCGGCTCGTCCCCCGACACCGCCCAGACCCCGCGTAGCAGATGGTCGGATGTCTGGACGATGCGCTCGTGGCCAGGCTGGGTGAGGGCGTCGACGTCGACGTCGAGCGCCCGGCGCATCTCGTCCAGCAGGATGCGGGCGAGCAGCGCCCGGTGCTCGGGATCGTCGTCGCGCAGCAGGGCATGGGTTGCCGCCCACGACGCCTGGTGCTGGGCGATCTCGTCCAGGTCCACGTAGTCGAAGGTGATGAGGCCGGTCTGCTCGAGGTTCGGCATGGTCACCCGCCAACCTCGTTCGAGGTCGGCGTAGACGCGGTACCCGATCGCCGCCCGCAGCGCCCGCAGCACGTTGTCGCGCTGGCTGAACACCGGCTCCTCGATCGCGGAGAACGACCGCATCGGCAGGTCCAGCGCATCGGTAACACGCTCGGCAACCGAGTCGAACCGCAGGCC
>NZ_CDWWXB010000113.1:11500-12271 GCF_977971855.1 Frankia sp. CoWAU3
GTAGCTGGGTGACCTGCACGAAGTCGTTGAGATGCCCGGCCTGCAGGCTCGCGTCCTGGCGGTTATCGACGAAGGTGAGCAGCTTCTTGGCCCGGGAGTCCAACGCCTTCTGGCGCCGCAGGTTGCGCACGATGCTGGTGCTGACCAACGACACGGCCGAGCTGCGGCCCTCGGCTGCGAACGAGGCCAGCTTGGCGAAGTCCTGGGCCCGCAGCTGCTCGTACGAGACCCGGCAGCGCAGGCAGAACCGGAACGGCGCCGGGATGAACCAGGCCGTCATCGGCTCGGACGCCCCGGAACCGGACATGTCACGAAGGAACACGGCGCGCTCGCCGTCCGTCTCGACCTCGCTGCCGTCCGCCGTCACCCGGACCCGGCGCGGCACCTGATCGGCGAGTCTCGGCAGGACGAACGAGTGCCCGTGCTCGTCGGCGTCGAACCAGGTGTCCGGAAAGCGCCCCTCGGCGATGGGATCGGCGGGCCAGGGATGATCCTCGCTCACATAGAGATAGCCGAGATCGACTTCACTTTCAACCGCGGCCGACTCCCGGCGGGGAGTATAGCGGCGAGGGGTGTCCCTGCTGCGCGCGACGACGAGATATTCCTGGCCACATTCACGACAGAAGGCCAGCGGCAGCAGTACCTTGTCCCGCGACCCGGGCACACTCACCTGGTATTGACTGGTGATATACCGGACCGTCGTCGGTTCCAGGCTGACGTGGACCGTGTCCCCCTTGGAGAGGAACTGGTGCAGACGAAAGGCGAAGGGTG
>NZ_CDWWXB010000114.1:0-10385 GCF_977971855.1 Frankia sp. CoWAU3
ACTATTGGCCGTACATTATTCTCCGGGCGGGTATGTGCGCCGCGGACACGGGCGATCCAGGTGTGGCCCCGCGCTGGCGGGAGTCGGGAGTTGTGGATGGAACCGACCGCCGAGACGTTGGCCCGGTGGGCGCACGACTACGCGCCGAGTGCCGCGGACCTCGACCCGGCGCAGCGCTCGCTGCTCGACACGATAGCGGTCACGCTCGCCGCTCGGCAGGACGATCTGGTGGCGCTGTCGGCCGGGCTGCCGGACGCGGCGCGCTGGGCGGCGGTCGGGCACGTCCTGGATTTCGACGACCTGCACCTGGAGTCGACCACCCACATCAGCGTGGTGTGCGTCCCCGCGACGCTGGCCGTCGGCGGGGACGCCCGCGCCTACCTGGCGGGGGCCGGGATGATGGCACGGCTCGGGGTGGCGCTGGGCTGGTCGCACTATGCCGGCGGATGGCACGCCACCTGTACGGCCGGGGCGCCGGCCGCCGCCGTGTCCGCGTCGGTGGCGCTGGGCCTGTCGGCCGAGCGGATCGCCACCGCGATCGCGCTCTCGGTTCCCGCGGCCGGCGGGGTGCAGCGGGCATTCGGTTCCGCCGGCAAGTCCCTGCAGGTCGGCTTCGCCGCCGACGCGGGAGTTCGGGCGGCGAGGCTGGCCGCCGCCGGCGCCACCGCGGATCCGACCGCGCTGGACGCATGGCTACGACTGGTCGGCGGCGACCCGGACCGCATCGACGTGACCGGCCCGGCGGTGCCCGGCGGGCTGGCGATCAAGATTTTTCCCTGCTGCTACGCACTGCAACGCCCGATCAGCGCGCTGCGCGAGCACCTGCCTGCCGACGTCGTCGCCTCGGGCATCACCGCGATCGAGGTGAGCACACCCGCGGGCGCGGTGCAGCCACTGATCCACCATCGGCCCCGCACCGGGCTGCAGGGGAAGTTCAGCCTGGAATATGCCATCGCCGCCGCCCTGCTGGACCCCCATCCCGGCTTCGGGAGTTTCACCGACCTCGCCGTGACCCGACCCGAAGCCCAGCGTCTGCTCCAGCTCGTAGCCGTCACCGAGACCCCCGGCGGTGACGGGCTGCTCTCCGGCCGCATCGATATCACGCTCACCCTCAGCGGTGGCGCCCGGTACTCGGTGAGCCAGCGGCTGCCACCCGGGTCGCCCGGGCGGCCACCTTCGGACCAGGACCTGCACGCCAAGATCGCCGACTGTGGCCCCGACGTTCCCGCGCTGCTGACCGGACTGGACTGGGCGCGTGCCGCGACGCTGCTGGCAGACCACCTGCCTGGCCAAAGGAGCGGCCTGACGTGACCGAGCACCACATGACCGAGCACCAGCGGCACCGCACTGAGTCGGGCGCCGCGCCGGGCTCCCCTTCGCCGCACGTCCCGCTGCCGTTGGCCGGGGTGACCGTGGTCAGCCTGGAACAGGCCGTCGCGGCCCCGTTCGCCACCCGCCAGCTGGCTGATTTCGGCGCGCGGGTCATCAAGATCGAACGGCCCGACGGCGGCGACTTCGCCCGCCGCTACGACGTGTCGGTGCACGGCCAGTCGAGCTACTTCGTGTGGCTCAACCGCTCCAAGGAATCCCTCACCCTGGACGTGAAAACCGCCGAGGGGCGCGCGGTTCTGGAGGAGCTGCTGGCCGGGGCCGACGTGCTGGTGCAGAACCTCGGCCCCGGCGCCGCCGCTCGCCTCGGCCTCGACGCCTCGTCCCTGGCCGACCGGCACCCTCGGGTGATCCCCTGCACGATCTCCGGCTACGGTACCGACGGGCCCTGGGCCGACCGGAAAGCCTACGACCTGCTCGTGCAGTGCGAGACCGGCCTCGTGTCGCTGACCGGTAGCCCGGACCAGATGGCGAAGGCCGGGATCTCGGTCGCCGACATCGCCGCCGGCATGTACGCCTACACCGGCATCCTCACCGCCCTCTACCGGCGCGCCACCACGGGGTCGGTCTCCGCGGTCGAGGTGTCGTTGTTCGAGGCCCTCGCCGAGTGGATGGGTTCACCGGCCTACTACACCCGGTACGGCGGGCGGCAACCTGCACGGGTCGGCGCTCAGCACGCCACCATCGCCCCCTACGGCCCGTTCACCACCGCCGAGGACCAGACGGTGCTGCTGGCCATCCAGAACGAACGCGAATGGCACGCCTTCTGCCGGATCGTGCTCGACGACCCGACCCTGGCCGAGGACCACCGCTTCGCGACCAACTCCGCACGCGTCGCCCACCGCGGCGCCCTCAACGGGGTGATCGCGGACCGATTCGCCGCGCTCGATACCGGCACAGTGCTGGCGTTGCTGGCCAAAGCCGGTATCGCCAACGCCCGACTGAACTCCGTCGCCCACTTCCTCGACCACCCCGTCCTGACTGGCCGCGACCGGTGGCGCACCGTCGCCACCCCCGGCGGCGACATCGGAGCCCTCCTGCCCCCGGCCACCCTCACCGACCTGGACCCGGTGATGAACCCCGTTCCCGCCCTCGGCGAACACACCGACACCATCCTGCGCAGCCTGGGCCGCACCGATAACGCCATCGCCGCACTCCGTGCCGACGGCGTCATCTGACCTCCGCCGACCCCCGGCCCCCCACTCAAAGAGGACCAGCCATCCAAGAGCCATCCAAGAGGACCAGCCGAAGAGGACCCGGCGTGAGTACCTTGACCGCAGAAGAACAAGCCATCGTCGACACCGTGCGCGACTTCGTCGATCGGGAGGTCCGCCCGGTCGCCCGGGACCTGGAACACGCCAACGACTATCCCGAGAAGCTCATCGAGCAGATGAAAAAGCTCGGCATCTTCGGCCTGGCCATTCCGGAACCCTACGGCGAGGTTGCCGTCTCCACCCCCTGCTACGTCCAGGTCACCGAGCAGCTCGCCCGCGGCTGGATGAGCCTGGCCGGCGCGATGGGTGGCCACACCGTCGTCTCCACACTCATCCTCACCTTCGGCACCGAGCAGCAGAAGCTGCGTTATCTGCCCGCACTGGCCAGCGGTGAGATCCGCGCCACGATGGCGTTGACCGAACCCGCTGGAGGTTCCGACCTGCAGGCCCTCACCACCAGCGCCCGCCGCGCCGGTGAGCACTACGTGGTCAACGGGGCGAAGACGTGGATCACCAACGCCCGCCGCTCCCAGCTGATCGCGCTGCTGTGCAGGACCGATCCGAAAGCCGAGCCCAGGCACAGGGGCATCAGCATCCTGCTCGCCGAACCCGGCGATGGATTCACCGTGTCCAGGGACCTGCCAAAACTCGGCTACAAGGGCGTCGAAAGCTGTGAGCTGTCCTTCGATGACTACCATGTTCCTGTCGATGCGCTGCTCGGCGGCGAGGAAGGCCGCGGATTCGCGCAGATGATGAAGGGCCTGGAGATCGGCCGGATCCAGGTCGCCGCCCGCGCCCTCGGTGTCGCCCGCGCCGCGCTGGACGACGCGCTGCGTTACGCCCAGGAACGCGAGGCCTTCGGCAAGCCGATCTGGAAACACCAGTCCATCGGCAACTACCTCGCCGACATGGCCACCAAGTACACCGCCGCCCGCCAGCTCGTGCTCCTGGCCGCCGACCGCTACGACGCCGGCGACCGATGCGACCTGGAAGCCGGGATGGCCAAGCTGTTCGCCTCGGAAACCGCGATGGAGATCGCGCTCAACGCGGTCCGGGTGCACGGCGGCTACGGCTACTCCACCGAGTTCGACGTCGAACGCTACTTCCGTGACGCCCCACTCATGATCATCGGCGAAGGCACCAACGAGATCCAGCGCAACGTCATCGCCGCCCAGCTCGTCGCCCGAGGGGGAATCACCCCTTGATGGGAATCATCCCTTGACCAGCACGGTCGCCGTCCGTATCCGGCGACGTCCGGCGATCCTCCCGATCATGGTGTCGGCTGAACCGCGGAGGGTCAGGCACGGTTCACGACCTGCGGGCCGTGCCGAACCCTCCACACTCAACCCTCCACACTTTTCCGTCGCGACGCCGGCCTCCTCCCTACCCTGGTTCCCGTGACGGCAGCGGTGGGCAAACGGCAGGCCGTGGTCGCGGTGCTGCTGAGAGCCGGTCGCGTACTGGTCATCCGGCGTGGGCCGCAGGCGCGGAGACCGGGCTACTGGGCTCCGCTGAGCGGCCGGATCGAGCCCGGCGAGAGCCAGGCGGCGGCGCTGGTTCGCGAGGTCCGTGAGGAGGTGGGGCTGGCGGTCACCCCCCTTGCGAAGGTCTGGGAATGCGACACCGACGACGGCAGCTACCAGCTGCGCTGGTGGACCGCCGAGGTCGGATCCGACGAGGAACTGATCCTCGACCCGGGCGAGGTGAGCGACGCCCGCTGGGTGACGCCGCACGAGTTCACCCGGCTGGAGCTCACGTTCGCCGGTCACCACGAATTCTTCGAACGGGTGCTTCCGACCCTCGGTTAACCGGCTGTCCGATGTCGAGGCGGACCTGCCGGCGGGTCACTGAGTGGGGCGGGTCACTGAGTGGCGTGGTGGCCGGCCGGTGGGGGTCCGGGGTTCGGAAGGCCGGCGGCGACGGCCCGGGCGCGGACGCCGATATCGGCCTGGTCGGTGAACAGCCCGTCGATGCCCGTCTTGAGATAGGCGACCTGTTCGTCGACGGCCCGGCCGAGGTCGCTGGGGCTGGTGCCCACCTGGTAGTCCTTCGGGAGGAAGGTGTTCTCCGCGCGGAAGGTGTACGGGTGCACCACCAACCCGGCGGCGTGGGCGTCGGTGACCAGGGAGGTCGGGGTACCCAGCGTCCCGTCCCCGGCCCGGGGGATGATCTGAAGCTTGTCCGGGCCGATGCCGTTCGCGTAGCGGGCGATCTGCCACAGCCCGGCCAGCGTCGACAGATCCTGGTACGTCCGCGGGTCGCCGGCATTGACGAGATCGAACGGTGCGCCCGTGGCGGACAGCAGCTGTACCGAGGCCGTGCGCAGGCCGAGTGTGCGCAGCTCGCAGAGATTCGTGGTCTCAAAGGACTGGACGTACACCGGCGCGCCCCGGTGGTTCAGGCCGTACCGGACCAGGATGTCCAGCAGCCGCCGCTCCAAGGGCAGGCCGGCCTTGGCGAAGTAGGTCGGGTGCTTGGTCTCCGGGTAGACGCCGATCTCGCGGCCGAGTTCCCGGGACAGCCGGGCGCGCAGGTCGAGCAGTTCGGTGAACGTCGGGATCTCGAACTGGCCGTCGTACCTGGTGTTCCGCGGGCGGACCTCGGGCAGCCGTTCCTTGGCGCGCAGCGTCTTCAGTTCGGCCAGGGTGAAGTCCTCGGTGAACCAGCCGGTGGTCGCGACGCCGTCGAGAATCTTCGTCGTCCGGCGGGCGGCGAACTCGGGATGCGCGACGACGTCGGTGGTTCCGCCGATCTCCGGCTCGTGCCGGCAGACCAGGACGCCGTCCCTGGTGGACACGAGGTCCGGCTCGACGAAGTCGGCACCCAACCGGGCGGCCAGTTCGTAGGAGGCCAGGGTGTGCTCCGGGCGGTAGCCGGCCGCTCCCCGATGCCCGATCACCAGTGTCGGGCGACGCTGGCCACCGCCGGAACCAAGGGCGCCCGCCGGGGCGACCGACGCGGCTACCGGGACGAGGAGAGGGACGGCGGCGAAAGGCGCTGCGACGATCCCCGCGAGCACGCGACGACGGTCCACAAGTCCTCCAGCGCAGCGGCGATGACCCTCGCCGACGGAGCGCCCATAAAGCCAACCGGAAACAGCCGACCAACGAACGGACCACGTGTTACCCGCCGTGGTCGCCCAGATGGCACTTTGATGAACCTGGCGCACGAACAGCCGGCCGTAACCATCAGCCGCGCGCAACGGTGACGACCTCGGCCAGCCCGCCTCCGTCAACGTGCGGACCGCGGTGACACGAGCGGCCCTACGGCCGCCCGGTCGGTACGGGCCGCTACGGTGCTGTGCCGGGCAGCGGGGAACAGAACCCGCTCAGCCCGGGGCGGCCGACACCCGGACACCGCAGGTGAGATTGGCCAGGTAGACCTGGGTGCGTCCGCTCGGGTCCAGCAGCAACGGCGGACCGCCGCGGGCCGCGGTGCCGAAGCTGATCTCCCGGCCGTCGGCGGCGTCGTGGAGCTGCAGCCCGCAGTCGTCCGAGCCGGCGAAGTCCACGACCTCGACCCGGACAAGGCCCGAGGGGACCTCGAACGCGTCGGTGTCGCCGGTGCCGGCCTGCTGGGCGAAGGGCAGGACGGCCGTCCCCGATCCGGAGCGGGCCGTCACCGAGCACCCGGGGTCGTTGGCCCGCCAGTGGAAACCGCCGACAAGCGGTACCTGGAAGGTCTTCGCGCCGTAGACCTCCTTGATCGCCTTCTGCTCGCCGGTGCTGTCGCTGGTCACGGTGATCGTGCACCCGTTGTCGGTGCCCTCGATCTGGTCGATGATAGCGAGACGCCACGGCGCGTCGGCGGTGAAGGGCTGCCGGCCACTCGCCGAGTTGTCCGCGCTCGAGTTGTCCGCGCTCGAGTTGTCGCCCCCGATCACCAGCACGGCGGCGAGCGCCCCCGCGAGCGCGAGGATCACGACGGTGCCGGCGCCCACCAACAGCCAGCGACGGCGACGGCGTGCCCGCGGCTCGGATGAAGCCGGGATCTGCGGTGCAGCCGGTGGGGTGGGTGTCCGGGCGGCGTCGGGAAGGATGCGCGTCACCGGGATCCGCGCCCCCCGGGCGTGACCGACGAGCCGCTCGCACAGGTCGAACGCGGTGGGCCGTTGCGGCGGCTGGCGGTCGAGTGCCTCGCGGACGGGCGCGTGCAGCTCCGGAGCGAGCCGGTCGAAGTCGATCTGGAACTCGGCGGCCGCGATCCGCGACGCCACCGCGTCGGCGGAGCCGCTGCCGAACGGCGGCTGGCCGGTGGCGGCGAAGCAAACCAGGGCCCCCAGCCGAACACGTCGCTGGCGGCGGTGACCTCCCCGCCTGTGGCCTGCTCCGGCGAGAGCCACCCAGGGCGTGCCGACGACTCCGCCCACCGCGGTCAGCGGGCGCGCCTCGGCCGCCGCGGCGATCCCGAAGTCGATGACCTTCGGCCCGTCCGCGGTCCACAGCACATTGGACGGTTTGAGATCGCGGTGGATCAGGCCGGCCGCGTGGATGGACGCCAACGCCTCGGCGAGCCCGGCCGCCAGGATGATCTGCTCCCCGGTGGGCAGGGGGCCTGCCGCCGCGACCTGGGCGGCGAGGTCCGGGGCGTCGACGAACTCGGTGGCCAGCCATGGACGTTCGGCCTCCAGCTCGAAGTCGACGAGCCGGGCGGTGTGGGCACCGCCGACCCGGAAACACGCCTGGACCTCGCGATGGAATCGCGCCCGGAACTGCGGATCGTCGGCGTACTCCGGTCGGATCAGCTTGACCGCTACCTGGCCGAGGGGCCCCTCGGCCAGGTAGACCACACCCATCCCGCCGGCACCGAGCCTGCCCAGCACCCGGTGCCGGCCCAGCGACCCCGGATCCGTGGCCCGCGGCGGCTGCATCCTGACGCCGTGCGCGTCGCCCGGCACATCCACCCCCGTCTGCTCACCGCCGCCACCGAGCGGGTCGCCCCACTATCGCCGAGGCCTGCGACAGTGATGAGAGCACCCCGACGATCGCTACTTTTCGTAGTCGTCGCACGCGACGAGGGTGCGCGACCGCCCGCCGGCAGCCGTACCGGCCGGACAGCCGAGGTGACGGCGTCCATGACGTCATCTGCGACCGCTCCTGTGACGTCTTACTGGCCGCCAGAGCTTGCATATGACGTCAACTTGGTGCCATGATGGCGCCATGGACCTTGCACCGTATGTCGAGAACCTCCGCCGGGAACTCGCGGCAGCCGCGGAAGCCGCGGGTGAGGACGCCCGCGCGCTGGCCGAGCGGCTCGCCCTGCCGCTGGACTCGGCCGTCAGGCTCGCCCTGCTGGAGGCGCTGTCGGCCGCCGCCGACGAGATCACCCGAGAGTTGGCGCCGGGCTCGGTCGAGGTACGCCTGCGTGGGCGAGACCCTGATTTTGTCGTGACGCCACCGCCGGCCGACCACTCGGATGCGGACGACTTCGAGGCCGCCGTGGTCAGGCAACCGTCCGCCGCTCCAGAGGACGACGAGGGACGTACCTCGCGGATCACGCTACGCGTCCCCGAGCGTCTCAAACCGCGCATCGATGAAGCGGCCGAGCACGAAGGACTGTCCGTCAACGCCTGGCTGGTGCACGCCGTCTGCGCCGCGCTCGACCCCGGTGCCGCGGGGCGGCGCACCGGTCCGCACGCAGGCCAGCAGATGGGACTGCGTTACAGCGGCTGGGTGCGTTAGCCACGCCGGCGTTCATCGCGTTCACCGCGCCAGCGTTCACCGCGTCCGGGCAAACCATGTCCAGGATGACGACGTTACAAGGAGATCATCATGCCGACTTTCCGCACCCCCGAACCGATCCTCGCCGTCATCGAACTCGGGACCGGCCACGTCCGGATCAATGCGAGCGACCGTGCCGACACGGTCGTGGAGGTACGCCCGAGCGACCCGTCGCACGACACCGACGTGCGGACGGCGCGGGAGACCTGCATCGAATATGACAAAGGCAAGCTTCACCTCAGAGCACCCAGGAAGACGGCCCGCTCGCTGTTCGGGTCGGACGGCTCCGTCGCCGTGACAGTCGAGCTGCCCACCGGTTCGCGGGTCGAGGCGAGCTCGATGACCAACATCCAGAGCACGGGCCGTCTGGGCGATTCCAGCTTCCACACCGCCACCGGCAACATTGACCTTGACCAGACCGGCAGGCTCCGGCTGGGGACCGCCGACGGGAACGTGTCCGTGGGCCGCACGACCGGGCACGCCGAGATCAAGACCTCGAACGGCGTGATCCGGATCCGCGAGATCGACGGCTCGGCGGTAGTCAAGACGGCCAACGGGGGCGTCACCATCGGTGAGGTGACGGGGGACGCACGGCTGATCACTGCCTCCGGTGCCATCACCGTCGACCGCGCGCTGGCGGGCGTCGAGGCCAGGACCGCCTCGGGCAGCGTGCGGATCGGCGAAGTGGTGCGCGGCACGGTCGCGCTCGTATCCGGTTCCGGCCGGCTCGAAGTGGGAGTACGGAAAGGTACCGCCGCCCTGCTGGACGTCCGCTCGGGACGCGGCGGTGTGCACAGCGAACTGACCGCCATCCACGCCCCCGCGCCCACCGACGAGACCGTCGAGGTGCGCGCCCGTACCGGCGACGGCGACATCCTGATCCACCGTGCCTGACCGTTCCCGAAGCGCGAGCCGGCCCGGCTACGCCTTCCGCTCGATGGCGCCGTAGCAGCTGACCTGGGCGTCGGTCAGGTCAGCTGGCATGGTGCCGTCGGGCCGCCAGCGGCGTGCCACCTGCGCCCCTTCAAGGGCGGCCTTCGGCCGCCGGCAGGTCGGCCTGTCGGAGCGTTCCGCCCTCCCGGGTCCGGCTCAGCGAAGAAGGATGGCGTGGTCCGGGCTGTCGAGCCAGAAGATTTGCCCGTCGGGAGTCACAGTGAGCCCGAACCGATCGCGGGAGGGCCGGCCGGAGTTCATCCACCAGTCGTAGGCCGTCTCCAGCTCGTCCCAGAGTCGACGCGGCCCGTACTGGGTGATCTCGTGCTCGTCCAGGCCTGCGGTCAGCGATGCCCAGGACTGCGACGGGCTGTGAGACAGCAACAGGGTGTTCGCGGGGCCGCCTTCGTCGATGTCCCCGGTCGTGCAGCCCGGCAGCCACAAGCCGACCGCGAACCCGGTCGCCGCATCATCGAAAGGCTCGCGGAGATACCGGCGGGTGGGCCTGACGTCCGCGTCGTCCTCACCCAGCCACCACACATGCGGGTCGCGCCGCTGGTTCCGTAGCCGCATGAACCCGGCTTCATCGTGGAACCGGCCGCGGGCCGCACCATCGTCATCGACGACCAGAGCCGCCAACGCCCCGTCGAAGGTACCGGCGAACGGGAACACGATCCGCCCCCCGGGCCGGGTCTGCTCCACCCACGAACAGGGGACCACCGACACTGACGCTGTTGCGATCACACGGTCGTACGGTGCGCCCGCCGGATAGCCCGCGGTCCCGTCCCCGGCGATCACCCGCACGGGATGGCCGGTCCGGTCCAACGCCGCCCGTGCCTGTCCGGCTATCATCGGGTCGACTTCCATGCTGGTCACCTGACCGGAACCGGCCTGCACCGCGAGAAGCGCAGCGTTGTAGCCGGTACCTGTCCCGATCTCCAGCACGCGCATTCCCGGGCACACGCCGAGGAGATCAAGCATCCGGTCGACCACCCACCGCGCACTACACGAACTGGTCGGGATGATCCCCTTACCGTAAGTGTTCGGTGATGTCGTGGGAGGGCTCGCCGAATGCCCGGCCGGCGTTGCCGGTCGGGTGCTGTCGGTGAGGCGAGTTAAGGCGCGGGTC
>NZ_CDWWXB010000115.1:0-3670 GCF_977971855.1 Frankia sp. CoWAU3
GGTCCACCTCCCCGCCGAACCCAGCTGAATCACTGCACCCCCGAAGGACTTCCAGGCTCAACCACTAAGGTCGTCGACACCTGCCTGGTCGCCGGTAGCCGCGAGACCGACTTCGGCATGGAAGCCATGAGCAGCCAAAGCATCCACCTCACGGTCCTCGATGCCCTCTACGTCGCTGTCTGTCTCGCCAACCCCGAACAAGCACAGAACACCCAGAAACTCACTGCCGAAGCCCTTGGAGCGATCCCGCACCTAGACGAGTAAGTCCGATGCCCCGCGGTCGCCCAAGCCCTGCTCGGCCACCGCTCGGAGGCCCGATGGCTGCGCTACGCGCGCAAGCACCTCGCCGGGATGTTCCCGTAGCTGCCCGGGCAGTCGAGGTACAACAAACGGCCGCGTGCGGCGTTACCGCTGGTCAAGCGGATGATCCGGGAGGTGGCCGCGGACAGCGACTTCTGGTTCGACAACCGCTGGATCATTGGTTCGACCCCGGTGCCGTGCGGGGCCTCTCGGCCGACCGTCCAGCATTCCGAGGTTGCCGGCTGGGCCGGCTACAACTACCGCGCGTCGTGTTCCCGAACCACATAGGACTTACCCGTCTAGCGATCTTTGGTCTGTAGGTTCTTCACATCTGTGTCACGTTTCAGGCTGCGGGTGCGAGCCGGGCGTGGTCGATGTAGCTGTCGACGTGGCGATCGAGGATGCGGAGCGCGTCGCGCGGCTCGGGTGGGGCCTGGCGCTGGTCGGCCGCGGTAAGCGGGACGAGGAGCCGGTTGGAGGACTGCAACGGCACTCGATGATCATCGTGGATGGTCTGTGTTGTGCTGGTGGAAGCAGAGGCGGCCGAGCCGGATGGGTTGTGTGCTCGGGCTGGCGTGTGATCCGTTCCTTGGCCAAGCCGGCGACGGGGTGGTCCCTGACGGGCATGGGGCCGCCGCTGACCTGGGTGGAAGCATTCCGGCCAGGCCAGCGACGGCCGCGTCACAGGTCTCTCAGGCTCGTGATGCGGGCCGGTCCCGTGCTGCGCGTACAGCCATTCGTCCAGGCAAGCCTATGGACGTCGGGTGGACACCTATGGACGGAACGCGCCGATCTTCAGGTCGGGGGATGCCTACCGGATCTACCGGAGGCCGATCGAGGCCCGCAGAACCTCGCGGTTGAGCGTGGCGATGCTGTCCAGTGGGATGCCCTTCGGGCAGGCGACGGTGCACTCCCCGGTGTTGGTGCACCCGCCGAAGCCCTCGGCGTCCATGGCCTCGACCAGGTTGAGTGTGCGGCTCGCCCGCTCCGGGGCGCCCTGGGGCAGGCTGTTGAGGTGCACGACCTTCGCCGAGGTGAACAGCATGGCCGAGCCGTTGGGGCAGGCCGCGACGCAGGCGCCGCAGCCGATGCAGGTGGCGTTGTCGAACGCCGTGTCCGCGACGGCCTTGGGCACCGGGGTGGAGTGCGCCTCGGGGGCGCTGCCCGTCGGGGCGCTGATGTAGCCGCCGGCCTGGATGATCCGGTCGAGGCCGGAGCGGTCCACCATCAGGTCGCGGACGACGCCGAACGCGACCGAGCGCCACGGCTCGACGTCGATGACGTCCCCGTCGGAGAACTCTCGCACATGCAGCTGGCAGGTGGTGGTCCGTTCCCGGGGGCCGTGGGCCTGGCCGTTGATGACCACTCCGCAGGCGCCGCAGATGCCCTCGCGGCAGTCGTGGTCGAAGCTGACTGGCTCCTCGCCCCGCAGGGTCAGCCGCTCGTTGAGCACGTCGAGCAGTTCGAGGAAGGACATGTCCGGGTTCGCGTCGGGCACCTCGTAGGTGACCATGCGGCCCGGTTCGTCCGGTCCGGCCTGGCGCCAGATCCGAAGGGTGAGCTTCACGGTCGGCTCCTCGTACAGTCGTGATCCATTGACCGGTACCGCCTCACGCGTAGTTACGCTGGGCGAGGTGGACGTGCTCGAACTCCAGAACCTCGCGGTGCAGCACCGGCGGGGTTTCCGTGCCGGCGAACTCCCAGGCCCCGACGTAGGCGAACCGGTCGTCGTCGCGAAGGGCCTCGCCGTCCGGGGTCTGGCTCTCGACCCGGAAGTGCCCCCCGCAGGACTCCTCGCGGTGCAGGGCGTCGACACACATCAGCTCGCCGAGTTCGAGGAAGTCCGACACCCGGTTCGCCCGCTCCAGGCTCTGGTTGACACTACCCGCGTCGCCCGGCACCTTGACCTGGCGCCAGAACTCCTCGCGCAGCTCCGGAAGGCGCCCCAGCGCCTTGCGCAGGCCGTCCTCGCTGCGCGCCATCCCGCACTCGTCCCACATGATCTCGCCGAGCTCACGGTGGAACGAGTCGACGGTGCGGTCACCGTTCACGGCGAGCAGGCGGGTCAGCCGGCCCGTCGCCTCGGCCGCCGTCTCCGCGACCGCGGGATGGCTCGCGTCGACCGCGCCCAGCTTCGTCGAGGCGATGTAGTCACCCAGCATGGGCGGCAGCACGAAGTAGCCGTCGGCGAGACCCTGCATCAGCGCGCTCGCGCCGAGACGGTTGGCGCCGTGGTCGGAGAAGTTCGCCTCCCCGATCACGAAGAGCCCCGGAATGCTGCTCTGTAGATCGTAGCCCACCCACAGCCCACCCATGGTGTAGTGGACGGCCGGGTAGATCCGCATCGGCACCTTGTAGGGGTCCTCGGCGGTGATCCGCTCGTACATCTCGAACAGGTTGCCGTACTTCTCGCGGACCTTGTCCTCGCCCATCCGCTTGATGGCGTCGGCGAAGTCGAGGTAGACGCCGAGCCCGCCCGGACCCACGCCGCGACCGGCGTCGCACTGGTACTTCGCTGCCCGCGACGCGATGTCACGGGGGACCAGGTTGCCGAATCCCGGGTAGATCCGCTCGAGGTAGTAGTCGCGCTCGTTCTCCGGGATGGTGTCGGGCGAGCGGGTGTCGCCCGCCTTCTTCGGCACCCAGATGCGGCCGTCGTTGCGCAGCGACTCGCTCATCAGCGTGAGCTTGCCCTGGTAGTCGCCGGAGCGGGGGATGCAGGTCGGGTGGATCTGGGTGTAGCACGGGTTGGCGAAGTACGCCCCGCGCCGGTACGCCCGCCAGATCGCGCTGGCATTGGAGTTCTTGGCGTTCGTCGACAGGTAGAACACGTTGCCGTACCCGCCGGTGGCGAGCACGACGGCGTCGGCGAGGTAGGTGGAGACCTGGCCAGTGACCAGGTCGCGGGCGACGATGCCGCGGGCGTGCCCGTCGATGACGATCAGGTCGAGCATCTCGGTGCGCGGGTGTATCTCCACGCCGCCGGCATCGATCTGCCGGGACAGCGCCTGGTAGGCGCCGATCAGCAGCTGCTGACCCGTCTGGCCCCGGGCGTAGAAGGTCCGCGAGACCTGCACGCCGCCGAACGACCGGGTGTCGAGCAGGCCGCCGTACTCCCGGGCGAAGGGCACACCCTGCGCCACGCACTGGTCGATGATCTGGGTGGACGTCTGCGCGAGACGGTAGACGTTGGACTCCCGGGAGCGGAAGTCGCCACCCTTCACCGTGTCGTAGAACAGCCGGTAGACCGAGTCGCCGTCGTTGCGGTAGTTCTTCGCCGCGTTGATGCCGCCCTGCGCGGCGATGGAGTGCGCCCGGCGCGGCGAGTCCTGGTAGCAGAACTGGATGACCCGGTAGCCCTGCTCGGCGA
>NZ_CDWWXB010000115.1:3984-6868 GCF_977971855.1 Frankia sp. CoWAU3
CCGGCGCCGCGGTGTCGGCGATGTCGGCACCGAGGTTGTAAAACGACATGTCAGCCCTTCCCATGCTTCCGGCACCGCGCCACGCAAGGCCGGCCGCGGAGCCGTCGGCTGTTCAATCCACCAGTGCAGTGACCCATCGGTGCAGTGCCCCATCGGTCCAGTGCCGTGCCGTCAATCCACCAGGCCGGCGAGAACCGACACCGGAACGATCACGAATCCCACCGTGAGGAGAACCGCGAGGACATTGGCGGTGGCCTTGAAAACTCGGTCCCGTTTCGGGTTGTTGACACCGAGGGTCTGGGCCGCACTCCAGAAGCCGTGCTGGATGTGGAGCCCGAGGGAGATCATGGCGGCGATGTAGATGAGCGTGACCCACCACACGCTGAAACTCGACACGACGTTGTCGTAGGCGGCACCTTCGACCCCGTGTCGGTTGAGGGTCAGCGTCGTGAAATCGAGGATGTGGTACACGATGAACAACGCGAGGGTGATTCCGCCGTAGCGCATCACATGCGTGGCATAACTGGCCCGGGCTCGTTGGCGGTGGACGTACTTTGTCGGCCGGGCCCGCAGGTCACGCCGGCTGAGCTGGTACGCGGACACCGTGTGCAGGCCCACGGCCAGCACCAGCACGACGCGTTGGATCCATAGGTACCACGTATCGTGCAGGACCGGCTCGCCGATCGTCCGGAGCCAGCCGGCGTAGTGGTCGAAGTCGTCGCGGCCAAAGAAAATCTTCAGGTTCCCGAGCATGTGAGCGATCAGGAACAGGAGCATCAGCAGCCCTGTGACGGCCATCACGGTCTTTTTGCCGATGGTTGACCGCCACAGGTTGCGCAGGACGGACGAAGATCGCGGGGGCCGCGGGGTGGGCGCAGGGGACGCCGACCGCGCCGGGGTTGTCACAGCCACGAGCGCACCCTAGAGCGCACTCCCTCCAGTGGTCCAAGACATGATAAACCTGGACTCGATAGTGCCGTCCTATCGACGTCTACGCTGGCGGCGTGCAGCTCCACCAGCTCGCCTATTTCGTCGCCGTCGCGGAGACCCGGCACTTCACCCGGGCCGCCCAGCGGGTGCATGTCGCCCAGCCGTCCCTATCCCAGCAGATCCGCGCCTTGGAACAGGAGCTGGGCACACCTTTGTTTAACCGCGCGCGGGGGAACATCAGCCTGACCCCGGCGGGGGAGACGCTCCTGCCGCTCGCCCGGCGCATCCTCACCGACACCGAGACCGCCCGCCAGCGGGTCACCGAGCTGCTCGACCTGCGCCACGGCACGGTGCGCCTCGGTGCCACCCCGAGCCTGTGCACCGGCTTCCTGCCCGACGTGCTGCGACTGTTCCACCAGCGGTACCCGGGCATCCGCCTGCTGGTCGAGGAGGGGGGATCACGCGACCTCGTCCGCGATCTGGCCGCGGGCAGCCTGGACCTGGCGTTGATCATCCTTCCGCTGCAGAGCAGCGACCCGGCACTGGCGACCTCGCCGCTGATCCGCGAGAGCCTGGTCCTCGTCTCGTCGCTGGACGAGCCACCGATCGTCGCCGGACGCCCGCTGACCGTGGCCGATCTGCGCAACCACCCGATGGTGATGTTCCGCCGCGGCTACGACCTGCGGGAGGCCACCGTGACGGCCTGCCGGGAGGCCGGATTCGAGCCGATTTTCGCGATCGAGGGCGGGGAGATGGACGCCGTGCTCGGTTTCGTCGCGGCGGGTCTGGGCAGCGCGGTGATTCCGAGCACGGTCGCCCACCGGCTCGGCATGCGGGTCACCCCGTTCGTGCTCCCGGGGCTGCAACGCACCATCGGGCTGGCGCGTCGCCGCGACGTCGAGCCGACCCGTGCCGCCGTCGAGCTGCAACGGGTCCTGTGGGAGTACCTCCGCGACGCTGCGGCCTCGGGCAACCTTCCCGACGGCACCCGACTCCTCGCCGGACCGACCTCCGCCGGCACGTGATCTGTCATCTTCGGGCTCTTGTGCAACGTATTCGATGAGGCAGACTTTTCATGGCGTGAAGATCAGGTTCTTTTCGAGTGAATCGCCATCTCTTTTTCTGGTTCGGCGTGTGGTCCGCCTGTCCACCGAGCCCATTTTTTCCGCCCACCCGCACGCGATCCGGTCGGGTGGGCTTAAAGTTGTGCGAGCGGTCGTAGACCGGGCGGTTTCCGGTCTGCGGGGACTGGCTGCGGGGACGACTGTCAACGCGCGGTTCGCGTGAACTGGCGCCAGTGCACAACGGGGGCAGCGTCGGAGCTGCCGTCGACCTCGAACACACGGGAGGCGATATGAACAGCGTCGACATTGCCCTGAAGGAATCGCTCGAGATAAGCGGGGCGCTTGGGGTTGCCCTCGTCGACTTCACCAGTGGAATGACCCTCGGAACGGCCGGTAACACGCATGTGATCGACCTTGAGATCGCTGCGGCCGGAAACACCGAGGTCATCCGGGCGAAGATTCGGACGATGGAGAGTCTCGGGCTTCAGGACACCATCGAGGACGTCCTGATTACGCTGGGTCGCCAGTATCATCTGATCCGGTTGTTGCAGAGCCATTCCGGCCGTGGCCTGTTCCTCTATCTGGTGCTCGACAAGCCGCGCGCGAACCTCGCGCTGGCCCGTCATCGGCTGCGCGCCGTCGAGTCGCAGCTCGACGTCTGAGTGCTTCCGGGGCCCGATCGGGCGGCGCGTCCTCGCCACGGGCCTGGTGCCGGCGCGACGGTGACCGGACGACGGTGACCGGACGACGGTGATAGGGATATGACGTGAATATGAACGCGCCGGCGCTGCGGATCCGTGGCGGCGTGCTGGTCGGTCCGACGGAGGTCCGTGACGAGGTCTGGGTCGTCGACGGCCGGATCACCTTCTCCGCTCCCACCGGCGCGGCGG
>NZ_CDWWXB010000115.1:7198-10978 GCF_977971855.1 Frankia sp. CoWAU3
CGCCGCGCACGGCGCCGTCGACAGGCCCACCGCCGAGCAGCAGATCATCACCGACCGGGCGGCGGGCGCGCTGCTGCTGCGCGACGCCGGCTCCCCGGCCGACACCCGGTGGATCGACGCCCGTGACGACCTGCCCCGGCTGGTGCGGGCCGGCCGGCACATCGCCCGGCCCCGGCGATACCTCCGCAACTACGCGGCGGAGGTCGAGCCGACCGACCTCGTCGCCGAGGTCCTCGCGCAGGCCGGCCGGGGCGACGGGTGGGTGAAGCTCGTCGGCGACTGGATCGACCGCGGGCTGGGCGACCTGGCGTCGTGCTGGCCCGCGGACGTGGCGAAGGCCGCGATCGACGCGGCGCACGCCGCCGGAGCCCGGGTCACCGCCCACTGCTTCGCCGAGGACTCCCTCGCGGATCTCGTCGAGGCGGGGATCGACTGCATCGAGCACGCCACCGGTCTCACCGAGCACACGATCCCGCTGTTCGCCGAGCGGGGGGTCGCCATCGTGCCAACCCTGGTGAACATCGCGACCTTCGAGGACATCGCTGCGGGCGCCGAGGCGAAGTTCCCCGCCTACGCCCGGCACATGCGCGCCCTGTACGCCCGGCGCCATGACACGGTGCGGGCGGCCTACGACGCCGGCATCCCGATCTTTGTCGGTACCGACGCAGGGGGAAGCCTCCCGCACGGACTGGTCGCCGCCGAGGTGGCCGAGCTTCGCCTGGCCGGGCTGCCGGCTGCGGCCGCGCTCGACGCGGCGACCTGGGGGGCCCGCTCCTGGCTCGGTTATCCGGGCCTGTCCGAGGGCGCCTGGGCCGATCTGGTGGTGTATCCGAGCGACCCGCGGGCCGACGTCGCGGTGCTCGGCGCCCCGGACCTCATCGTTCTGCGCGGACGGCCGGTCTCTGCCTGAACGTCCCCGCGTCCCCCGGGTATGCGGCCGGTCAGCGGGGAGTATCGAGGACCTGCCGGACCTTGTCCAGCAGGGTGCGTTCGGAGAAGGGTTTGGTCAACAGCGATACCCCTGGGTCCAGCTTCCCCTGCGCGGTGAGAACGGGATCGGCGTATCCCGACATGTAGAGCACCCGGATGCCGGGTTGCTGGGCCCGGATGCGGTTCGCGAGTTCCCTGCCCTGCATGCGCGGCATGATCACGTCCGTGAGCAGCAGGTGGATGTCGCCCCGGTGCTCGATCGCGATCGAGCATGCGTCGAGGGCGGTGGAAGCCGCCAGCACCTCGTAGCCGTTGCGGCTCAGGATCCGCCGGGCGACCTCGAGCAACGCGGCATCGTCCTCGGCGATCAGGACCGTCTCGCCGTGCCGGGCGGGCTCGGAGTCGGCCGGTCGTTGCCCGGCCGGATCCTGCGACAGGTTCCGCATAAAATCACCGCAGTAGGTAATTTACCGGTGGCATTTAGTGGCCAGAGGAACCGTAGCATCGCTTTCGGTGGGTCGCCACCGCGCCGGCCAGGCCGCCCAGCCCGGCCCGGCTGCCTCAACCCGATCAGGCCAGGCCGCCTCAGCCTGGCCAGGCCGCGGAGGTCACGGCCTGGCAGAGGATCTCGGTGAACGGCCGCGGGTCGAGGCCGGCCGCGTCGAGCCAGGAACCGGAGTAGTACGTGTCGGCGTACCGTTCGCCGCCGTCGCAGATCAGGGTGACCACGCTGCCGCGGTGACCGGAGGACACCAGCTCGCAGGCGAGCCGTACCGCGCCCCAGAGGTTCGTCCCGGTGGAGGCACCCGTCCGGCGGCCCGTCAGCGTCTCCAGGAACAACATGGCCGCGACGGACGCCGCGTCGGGCACAGTGATCATCCGGTCGACGACGTCGGGGAGGAAGCTCGGCTCCACCTGTGGGCGGCCGATGCCCTCGATGCGGGAGTGCCCGCCGGTGACGTGCGGGTCGCCGGTGGACCAGGCGCGATGGAACACCGAGCCCTCGGGATCGACGACGCACAGCGCGCAGTTGTGCTGCCGGTACCGCAGATAACGCCCGATCGTGGCGCTGGTGCCCCCGGTGCCGGCGCCGACGACGATCCAGGTGGGGATGGGATGGCGCTCCAACGCCATCTGATTGAAGATCGATTCGGCGATGTTGTTGTTGCCGCGCCAGTCCGTCGCTCGTTCCGCGTAGGTGAACTGGTCCATGTAGTGACCGTTCGTGGCCTCGGCCAGCCGCCTGGCCTCCGCGTACACCGTGGTGGCGTCCGCCACCAGGTGGCAGCGACCCCGCTCACGTTCGATCAGGGCGATCTTCTGCGTGCTGGTCGAGGCGGGCATGACGGCGATGAAGGGGAGCCCGAGCATGCGGGCGAAGTAGGCCTCCGAGACCGCGGTCGACCCGGAGGACGCCTCGACGATCGTCGTCCCCTCCCGGATCCAGCCGTTGCACAGCCCGTAGAGGAACAGCGACCGGGCCAGGCGGTGCTTCAACGAGCCGGTGGGATGCGTCGACTCGTCCTTCAGATAGATGTCCACGCTCCGTTCCGCCGGCCACAGGTGCAGGGGGAACAGGTGGGTGTCCGCCGACCTGTTGGTGTCGGCCTCGACTCGGCGAATGGCCTCCCGAGTCCATCGGACGTCCTGTCTGGCGGGTGCATCACTCATGCCCTTCCCGTTCCCCGGATCATGCTTGGATGAAGATCTTTGTTCTTTCCGCCCGCCTTCGTCGATTCGTTGATCTGTGAGCTGTTTGTCTCTTATGGGTTATCGATGCGATTGCGGGCTCTGTATCCGCAAGTTACCGGTTCGATGGTCGAGATGCGCCGTCCGTGGGTCGCCCCTACCGTCAAGCTATGCCGGTTACTCAAGGTTCCGGTGCGCTGCCGGCCCGTCGGATCGTGTTCGTCCATGCTCATCCCGACGACGAGACGATCGCGACCGGGGCGACGATGGCCCGCTACGCCGCCGATCCCGACACCCAGGTGGTCCTTGTCACGTGCACGCTGGGCGAGATGGGCGAGGTGCTGGTCCCCGAGCTGACCAACCTGCGGGCGGACCGCGCGGACCAGCTCGGCGGATACCGGATCGGGGAGCTGGAACAGGCGTGTACCGAGCTCGGCGTCACCGACTACCGCTTCCTCGGGGGCGCCGGTCGTTGGCGGGACAGCGGCATGTTGGACAGCCCCGCGAACGACGACCCGCGCTGCTTCTGGCGGGCGAACATGGACGACGCGTCCGAGGCGCTCGTACGGATCGTGCGGGAGGTCCGGCCGCAGGTGATCGTGACCTACGACGCGATCGGGGACTACGGTCATCCCGATCACATCAGGGCGCACGACGTCACCGTCCGGGCCTTCGCCGACGCGGCCGATCCGGACTTCGCTCCCGACGCGGGTCCGACCTGGCAGGTCTCGAAGTTGTACGAGACGGCGCTGTCCCACTCCGCGGTCGAGTCCGCGGTGGACCGCATCTGGCGGTCCGACCTGGCGAAGACGGTCCCCGAGGGGATCACGATGCCCTCGGACATGCTGCTGTCGGTTCCCGATACCAAGGTCACCACGACGATCGAGGCGCCGGGCTTCTTCGCCGCGAAGATCGCGGCAATGCGGGCCCACCGCAGCCAGATGACCGTGGACGGATTCTTCTTCGCTCTGGTCGACGGGAACGGCCGGTCGGCGAAGGCCACCGAGAACTTCGTGTTGGCTCGGGGGGCGGTGGGCCCGGGCCAGGGCCGCGCAGAGATTACGCTACGTTGTGATCGGTGACGTTTTGTAGACGTGCTGTGGGGTGACTCGGGGCGCCCTGGGCGACACAGCGCGAGCGAAGCGTCTCTTTCCTCATGCG
>NZ_CDWWXB010000116.1:0-649 GCF_977971855.1 Frankia sp. CoWAU3
CGGACGAACGCGCTGCACGAGCGCCTGCGGGGACGACCGTCGGCGCCACTGGGTCCGGACGACATCCGGCTGCTGCGGGACTGGCTGGCGCTGGCGCTCGACGTGCCGACGGACGGCTTCGAACCCGACCTCGCGCCGCCCGCGCCCGACAGCGCGTCACGCCCGCGGGTGACCTTCGCCCCGGCCTTCGTCCTGCGCACCCGTGACCAGGCCGCCCTGCTGACCTACTACGAGCGGATGCTCGACGTCCTGCGGGGTGACGGACCTCCGCCGCTCGGCCTCGTCCAGCTGGTGGAGACCCTCGACGCCGCCGACCGGTTGGCCTGGCTCGAGGCAGAGGGAGCGACGAGCGGCGCCGAACTCGGTGCGGACCCGCTGCTCCCGCTCCCGGCCAGTCCCGAGCAGGCCCGGGTGCTGGAGCGGCTTCGCCACGACAACGGCGTCGTCGTCGAGGGCCCGCCCGGCACCGGCAAGACGCACACGATCGCCAACCTGGTCTGCGCCTTGCTGGCGGAGGGGCAACGGGTTCTGGTCACCAGCCAGAAGTCGCAAGCCCTGCGGGTCCTGCGGGAGAAACTGCCCCCGGACCTGCAGCGGCTGTGCGTGTCGTTCACCGATACCGAGGAGGCGCGCGACGCACCGGTCGACC
>NZ_CDWWXB010000116.1:1066-7929 GCF_977971855.1 Frankia sp. CoWAU3
GGCCCGCGCCCTGCGGTTGGCCGAGCACACGGTGCATCCGGACAGCGAGGTGGCCGCAGGCTGGGGCGGGACGCGGGCGAGCATCGCGGCGCGGGTCCGGGCCGAGGCCGACGCGTCGCGGTGGCTGCCGCGGCCCGTGCCCCGGAGCGCGGCCGCCACCGCCACCGCCACCACGACCACGACGACCACGACCACCACGGCGACGGGGTCCGGGTCTGTCAGCCCTGCCCCGGTTCCCCCACCGTTGACCGACGCCGAGGCACTGGAGCTCCACACCCTGCTGCGATCCGGTCAGGACGTCGGCACGGACCGGTCCGCCGGCCCGGTGGTCGAGATGAGCCGATTCCTACCCGCCGAACGGTTCGCGGACCTGGTGGCCACCGCCCGCGCGGCCGACGAGGCGGTCCGCCTTGCCCGCGCGGCCGTCCGTCCCGCGACCCGAGGTCTCCTCGACACGCTCGCCGCGGTCGATCCCGCGGTGGTCTCCCTCGATCCGCTACAGCAGGCGGTCGCCGGCCTCTCCCGCGCACTCGAGGAGCTCGACGGGCGCGGGCAGCGGTCGAACAGACGGCACTGGGTTCCGGCGGCCCTCGACGACGCCCTCGCCGGCCGGGACCGGGTCCTCTGGGCGAAGGTGGCCGCGGCCACGCCGATGATCGCCGAGGCGACGCGGCACGTGACCGAGCTCGGTCTGCACGCGGTCGCCCTTCCGACCTCCGCCTCCCCGGACGGCTCCGCCTCGGCAGCCGACGCCGGCTCCCCGGCGGATCCGGGCTTCGACCCCGCCGCCCTGCTCGCCCGGGGGGAGGCGCTGCGCGAGTACCTCGACGCCGGGGGCGAGCTGCGGCGCAGGTTCCGGCCGAAGGTCCAGAAGGAGGCGGACACGCTGCTGACCCGGACGCTGGTGGACGGCGTCGCGCCGACCACCCCGGAGCTGCTCGATCTCGTGCTCGTCCGGCTCCGGGCGGAGGTCGCGGTCGAGGCCGCGACCCGCGGATGGGTCCTGGTCGGGATCGCGCCGCGGCCCACCGATCCCTTCGAGGTACGCCTGTCCCGGTTGGTTGAGGCGCAGGAGGCCGTCACGGAGATCCAGGCGATCGTGGCGGCGCGGAACCGGGTCGTGGCAATCCTGGAGGACATCGTGCCCGGCCGGGCACCGGCGATGGACTCCGCCGAGCGCGTCCGGGATCTCGCGGCCGTCATGGCCGCGCTGCGCCCGATGGCAGCCGCCACCGACGCCGAGCGGGCGCTGGGGGAACTGCGGGAGGGCTACGCCGGGCTTGCCACCGCGGCGGGCACGCCGTCCGAGGTCGCCGAGCTGGCCGGCGCGGTAGCGGCCCGCAATGTGGCCGCGTACACGCGGACCCGGGCCGCGCTCGCCACCACCATGGCTGCCCGGGAGGTGGCGCTGCGCCGGGACGAGCTGCTCGGCCGGCTGCGCGCGGCACATCCCGACCTCGCCGATCTCCTCGTCTCGACGGCCGGCGCGACCCGGCCCAATGGAGCGGAGATCTGGCCGGCCAGGCTCGCGGCGTTCACGACCGCCTGGTCCTGGGCGGTGGCCGCGAGCTGGCTGACCGCCACGGCCCCCGGCGCCGCCACGGCCCCCGGCGGCCCGGCTGGACCACCCGTCGATCTGGACGCCGAGCTGGACGCGGCGGAGGACATGGTCGCCGCGGCCACCGCGGAGCTGGCCGGCGCCCGCGCGTGGAAACACTGCCTCGAACGGATGGGCGCCGAGCAGTCGGCCGCGCTGCGCGCCTATGCCGACGCGGTGGCGGCCAGCGGCACCTTCGGCGGCCGCCACGCCGAGCGTTTCCGCCAGGCCGCCCGGGAGGCGATGGAGATCGCCCAGACGGCGGTGCCGGCCTGGGTCATGCCGATCCGGGAGGTGCTGTCGACGATCCCGGCGGTGCGCGACAGCTTCGACGTCGTGATCGTCGACGAAGGCAGTCAGGCCGGGCTCGACAGCCTGTTCCTGCTCTGGCTCGCCCCACGGGTGATCGTCGTGGGCGACGACCGGCAGTGCACGCCGCCGGTGGAGGTCACGGACGAGCTCGACCGGGTCTTCGACCGGCTGGAGGCTCTGCTGCCGGAGGTGCCGGCATGGCTACGCGTCGGGTTCACCCCCCGGTCGAGCCTGTTCACGCTGTTGCGAACCCGCTTCGGCGAGGTGATCCGGCTGCGGGAGCACTTCCGGTGCATGCCGGAGATCATCGAGTGGTCGTCGGCCATGTTCTACCGGGACGCGCCGCTGCTTCCCCTGCGCCAGTTTGGTGCCGACCGGCTGCCGCCGCTGGTCGCCCGGTTCGTTCCCCACGGTTTCACCACGGACGCGGGCCTCGGTCCACGCAATCCGGCCGAGGCCGATGCCCTGGTCGCACAGGTGCTCTCCTGCGCCGAGGATCCCCGGTACGCCCGGCTCTCCTTCGGCGTCGTCGTCCCACAGGGCACCGCACAGGCGGCGCTGATCCGCGACCAGCTGGCCGACCGGATGTCCGCCGCCGAGCACCAGCGTCGACGGCTGCGGGTGGGCGTCCCCGCCGACTTCCAGGGTGACGAGCGCGACGTCGTCTTCCTGTCCCTGGTGGTGGCGCCCGACTCGCGCATCACCCCGCTGACCCGGCTGGAGTACCAGCGGCGGTTCAACGTCGCGGCCTCCCGGGCCCGCGACCAGGTCTGGCTGTTCCACTCCGTACCGGTCACCGATCTTGACCCTCGCGATCTGCGGCACAACTATCTGAGCTACGTGCTGTCCACGACGCACCCGGCGGCCGCCGGCCGCGGCGAGGAGCCCCCGGCACTCGCCGAAGTGCCGACCAACCGTCCGCATCCGGCCTTCGGATCCCTGTTCGAACAGCGGGTCTTCCGGGAGATCGCCGGCCGCGGCTACCTGGTCACCCCGCAGGTGGAGATCAACGGTCGGCGGGTCGACCTGGTCGTCTCGGGCGATCGGGCCCGGCTCGCCGTCGAGTGCGACGGGGACGTCGGCTCCGGTCCGGACGAGATCGCGCACGAGTTCGCCCGGGAGCGCGAGCTGCGCCGGGCTGGCTGGCGGTTCTGGCGGGTCCGCCAGTCCGAGTTCGAACTCGACGCCGACGCCGCGTTGGCCTCGTTGTGGCCGCGGCTGGCGAGAGCCGGCATCGCGCCCGTGAACACCGGGGCGCGAGGACTGCGGGACGAGGCCGCCACCGGCCTCCCCCGTGTCGAACATTCCACCGTCCGGGCGAGCGCCGACGAGGCGCTGCATCGGTGGCGGCCCATCGCCCTGTCCGATCTGGAGGGCCTCGACGACGCACCGCCGGACGCCGATCCGCGCGGTTCGGCCCGTGATTCGATCCCGGTCCTCCGGCGAGGCACGGGCGCGGCCCCGGGCGCCGGTGGGGGCGACCGCTCCCCGCGGGCCGAACGGGTCGGTCAGGCCGGCGGCCCGGTCACCCCGTCCGGTTCGAACGGCGCCGGCAGGACGTCGGGATCGTGATCGTCGTGGGGATGCCTCGGCACCTGCTCCGGCGCCCGGCCGGTCACGGGGTGTCCGGGCCGCCGGCTTCCGCATCGATCGGGGGTGAGGCACCGGCCGGCTCGGCCCAGTGAATCCGCACCGCGCGACCGATCTTCTCGTCGGCCCGATCCGGCGTCTTCTCCGTGGCGTGTTCCGGATCCGTCGGGTCCTCGGTCTCCGAGTCGCCCACGCCGACGATCCGCACGAGTCCGGATCGCGGCAGTCGTGGCTTCGCGATCGGCAGTTCGGTGAAGTCCGCCCGGCGGATGCGGCAGAACGCGCTCTGGGTGCCGGTGCCGAGCTGGCAGGCCCCGAAGTCGGCCGCGGCGGACAGGTAGGCGAGCGCCTCGGTCCGGTCGAGCCCGACCCGGCTCTGCAGGAAGACCACCGCCGACCGCGCCGCGCGGCGGACCGACTCGGCGAGGTCAACGTCGAGCCCCAGGGTGACCCAGGCCGTGTCGGTCTCGATGAACGGTTCCCGCAGCGCGCCGAGAACCGACCGGGCCGCCGTGTCACGCAGCACGGTCAGCCGCAGCGTCGCCCGTAGCGGGCCATCCAGGGCGGTGGCACCGATCTTCCCGTCCCCGAGGGCGTAATGCGGATCGCCGACGGCGAACAACGCGCCGCTCACCTGGACCGGCAGGAACAGCCGCGCGCCCGCGCCGAGTTCCCGGCAGTCCAGGGCGCCGCCGTGCAGACCGATCGAGGTGGAGGGGACGATCTTGGTGGTAGTGTCCACGCCGACCGCCATGATGCCCAGGAACGGCGCCAACGGAAACCGGGTCCTGCTGCCGTTCACGCTGGTCAGGGCGCCGAACAGGCGGCCCCGCCGGCGCTCCACCGCACAGAAGGTGGTAACGGTGCGGAAGCGTCGCCAATGGCGGGCGTCGGCGTCCGCGTCCGGCGGCCCCCCCTCGGGGAACTCCCCGGCGAGCAGGCCCGTGCCATGGCGGGTCGAGACGATCCCATACCGTGCGCGGGGATGCAGCGAGACCACCTCAACCCGCAGCACGTCCCCCGGTTCCGCGCCCCGGATGAACACCGGTCCGGTGACGATGTGGGGACCGTCCACCCCGAACCGGTGCGGGATACCCGAAGCTGCGATCGCCCGGGCGTCGGCCAGCACCTCCGACGGCGCGACCCCGAAACCGGCGAAGAAGGCGTCGGGATCGCGCCCCTGGTCGCAGAGGATCCCCTCTTGGCTGACCGTGTCGAAGGTGACCGTGGCGCCGGAGTCGATACTGAGAACCGGCCTGGTCAGGGCGTTCGGCAGCTCACCCCATCTGATGGTCTCGGGGGTGGAGGGCAGGTAGTGCCTTCCCTCGATCCTTCCTCGGCCAGGCTGCAGCGCCACCCGACCCTACCTGGACCGATGCCTGGTCAGCGGACCTCCGCTGGGCCGAATCGCCTGGGCGCGCGGCTGACCGACCCCACGGATCACGGCAGGCCGCGGACAACATACACGCGGACAGGTCTGGCTTCGCACGCGCGTCAGATTTCCAGCAGCATATGTCGGGAAGGTGACGCAGACGTTGCGATCACGGTCATTCCGCTGTCTCCGGGTAGGCGGTGCGGCCAGGGCCGCATCCGGCACGCCCCGGCACGCCACCATCCACCCGTCGGTGCCGCCTCCGGCCGGAAGCCCCGGGACCGGTCGGTCCGGTCGGTCCGGTCGGTCCGGCGGGAAACTCCGCCCGAGGATGGAATATCTAGATCATCTAGATATTGGAGGATATGGCGAATGGGAAGTCACGGGAAACCCCCGGCGGGGGCGACGCTGCGCGATCTGGGCGAGTTCGGCTTGATCGAGGCCGTGACGGCGCGTTTCTCCCATGGACGGGACGTGCTGGTCGGCCCCGGGGACGACGCGGCGGTGCTGGCCGCCCCGGACGGTCGGGTGGTCGTCACCACCGACCTGCTGCTCGAAGGACGCCACTTCCGCCGGGACTGGTCGTCCGCGGTGGATGTCGGGCACAAGGCCGCCGCGCAGAACCTCGCCGACGTGGCGTCGATGGGGGCGAGGCCCACCGGCCTGTTCCTCGGCTTCGCCGCACCCGGCGACCTCGCGGTCGACTGGGCCCTGGCGATGGCCGACGGAATGGCCGAGGAATGCGCGCAGGCCGGTGCCTCCGTGTCCGGCGGGGACGTCAGCTCCGCGGATTTGATCATGCTCGGGGTGACCGCGCTCGGTGACCTGCAGGGCCGGCCGCCGGTCCTGCGCTCGGGCGCCCGGCCCGGCGATGCCGTGGTGCTCGCTGGTCGTCTCGGGTGGGCCCAGGCGGGGCTGGCCCTACTCACGGCGGGTTCGGCAGCCGGCGACTCCCGATGGGTCGACGACCCGCGATGGAAGGAGCTGATCGCGGCGCACCGCCGGCCCCGGCCGCCCTACGCGCTCGGGCCGGTGCTCGCCGCCGCGGGCGCGCACGCCATGTGCGACGTCTCGGACGGTCTCGTGGCGGATCTCGGTCACATCGCCGTGGCCTCGGGGGTGTCCATCGATCTCGCGTCGGAAGCCTTCCTGATCGACGAGGCGATGCGGTCGGCCGGGGCTGCCCTTGATGTGGACCCGTTGCGCTGGGTACTCGGCGGCGGCGAGGATCACCCGCTGGTCGCCTGCCTTCCCCCAGAAGTGACCCCGCCGGCCGGGTGCATGGTGATCGGTTCGGTCCTGAGCGGCGCGGGATCGGCCGGCGCGGGGGTGACAGTGGACGGGGAACGCCCCGTAGGCAGCGATGGGTGGGATCACTACGGGCAGTCCGCGACGGACGCATCCTGACCCCGGACACACCAAGGGACAACGACACCAAGAGGGACACCGATACCAAGGGAGAAAGACACCGAGGAGCAGAAACATCAGGAGGCAGACGCCGGCCCGCCAGGTCGCCTCACGGGCGTAGGTCGCTCGAAGCGACATTTATTGGGTCCGGGGGCCATGATGCGGGCCGGCGTCACCGAAGCATAACCGACGGCCCGCCCGGGAGTATCCCCACCGCGCGATGAACGATGGAACGATCTCGCTCTCGCCCTGATTGGCTGTAGCTACCGGACGTTCCCGGCGCCGGTCCGCCCATCCCGGAGAACACGCCGAGCAATCTACTCGTAACCGATCATGGACAGGCCAGGCCGGGATGCCCAGAGCGGGTAGGATAGGCAGACGGTGGCGGAAGGGCCTTATCGGAGGCCGAGAAGCGAGACCGTGGATAGAGGCGAATGGCCCCGTGACAGCACCGACGGTACCTGCGTCAGGACCTGACTTCGGACCCAATGAATGGCTGGTCTTCGAGATCTACCAACAGTTTCTCGAAGATCCGCAGAGCGTGTCACCGGAGTGGCGCGAGTTCCTCTCCGATTACCACCCCGG
>NZ_CDWWXB010000116.1:8193-10961 GCF_977971855.1 Frankia sp. CoWAU3
TGCCGGCCAAGCTGCTCGCGGACAACCGCATCGTGATCAACCGGCACCTGGCCCGCTCCAGCGGCGGCAAGGTGTCCTTCACGCACATCATCGGCTACGCGATGGTCAAGGCGCTGGCCGCGCATCCCGTCATGAACGCCTCCTACACGGAGGTGGGCGGCAAGCCGGCCGTCGTCCAGCCGGAGCACATCAACCTGGGCCTCGCCATCGACCTGGTGACCCCGAAGGGCCGCCAGCTCGTCGTCGCCGCCGTCAAGAAGGCCGAGACGCTGGACTTCACCCAGTTCTGGCAGGCCTACGAGGACCTCGTGCGCCGGGCCCGGACGAACAAGCTGACCACCGACGACTTCACCGGCGTCACCATCAGCCTGACCAACCCCGGCGGCATCGGCACCGTGCACTCGGTGCCCCGCCTGATGGAGGGCCAGGGCACGATCATCGGCGTCGGGGCGATGGAGTACCCGGCCGAGTTCTCCGGCGCGTCGGCGAACACCCTGGCGAAGCTCGCGATCTCCAAGATCATCACGCTGACCAGCACCTACGACCACCGCATCATCCAGGGCGCCCAGTCGGGTGAGTACCTGCGCCGGATGCATCAGCTACTCCTCGGCGAGGACGGCTTCTACGACGAGATCTTCCAGTCGCTGCGGGTGCCCTACGAGCCCGTGCGCTGGGTCGCCGACATGCCGGTCGTGCACGAGGGCGACCTCGACCACAACGCCCGGGTGCTGGAACTGATCCACGCCTACCGGGTACGCGGCCACCTCATGGCGGACACGAACCCGCTCGAGTTCGCCATCCGCAGCCATCCCGACCTCGACATCATCAGCCACGGGCTGACCCTGTGGGACCTCGACCGCGAGTTCGCCGTCGGCGGCTTCGCCGGGCACCGGACGATGTCCCTGCGCGACGTCCTGGGGGTCCTGCGCGACTCGTACTGCCGTCGGGTCGGCATCGAGTACATGCACATCCAGGAACCGGATGAGCGTGCCTGGATCCAGGCCCGGGTCGAGCGGGCCGCGGAGCGGCCGGACCCGGCCGAGCAGCTGCACGTGCTGGAGCGGCTCGGGGCCGCGGAGGCGTTCGAATCGTTCCTGCAGACCAAGTACGTCGGCCAGCGCCGGTTCTCCCTCGAGGGCGCCGAGTCGACGATCCCCGCCCTCGACGAGGTTCTCTCGCGCGCCGCCGGCGCGGGGATGGACGAGGTCGTCATCGGCATGGCCCATCGCGGCCGGCTGAACGTGCTCGCCAACATCGTCGGCAAGTCCTACCGGCAGATCTTCGCCGAGTTCGAGGGCTACCTCGACCCGCAGACGGCGCACGGCTCCGGCGACGTCAAGTACCACCTCGGCGCCGAGGGCGTCTACACCGGCCAGGACGGCCGCACGGTACCGGTTTCGGTGGTCGCGAACCCGTCGCACCTCGAGGCGGTCGACCCGGTCACCGAGGGCGTCGTCCGCGCCAAGCAGGACATTCTGGACAAGGGCTCGGCGGGTTTCACCGTTCTGCCGGTACTCGTCCACGGCGATGCCGCGTTCGCCGGGCAGGGGGTCGTCGCCGAGACCCTCAACCTGTCCCAGCTGCGCGGATACCGCACCGGTGGCACCGTACACCTGGTCATCAACAACCAGGTCGGATTCACCACCTCGCCGGACTCCGGCCGGTCGTCGGTGTACGCCACCGACGTCGCCCGGATGGTCCAGGCACCGATCTTCCACGTGAACGGGGACGACCCGGAGGCGTGTGTCCGGGTTGCGGCGCTGGCGTTCGAGTACCGCCAGGCGTTCCACAAGGACGTCGTCATCGATCTGGTCTGCTACCGGCGGCGCGGGCACAATGAGATGGACGAGCCCTCGTTCACCCAGCCGTTGATGTACGACACCATCGCCAGCAAGCGTTCGGTGCGCAAGCTCTACACCGAGGCGCTGATCGGCCGCGGGGACATCACCCGCGAGGAGGCCGAGCAAGCGATGAAGAGCTACCGCGCGGAGCTCGAGAAGGCCTTCGCGCAGACCCGGGACACCACCCCGGCGAGCTCGTCGCCGCAGCCACGCATCATCACCACCCCGGAGGAGGCCGCCGCGGCGGCCGCGGTCAGCACCGCCGTGTCCGACGAGGCCGTGAAGAAGGTCATCGAGACCCAGGTCAACCTGCCGGAGGGCTTCACCGTCCATCCACGGCTGCGTCCCCAGGTCGAGCGGCGGGCCCAGATGGTGGAGACCGGCTTGATCGACTGGGCGCTGGCGGAGACCCTGGCCTTCGGAACGCTCCTGCTCGACGGCCGCTCGGTGCGGCTGACCGGTCAGGACAGCCGGCGGGGCACCTTCGGCCAGCGGCACGCCGTGCTGGTCGACCGGCACAGCGCCGCGGACCACACCCCGCTGCGGACCCTGCGCCACGGCCTCGACGGCACCATCGTGAACGACGGTGTCGGCACCTTCTACGTCTACGACTCGCTGTTGAGTGAGTTCGCTGCGATGGGCTTCGAGTACGGCTACGCGGTCGCCCGGCCGGATATGCTGGTGCTCTGGGAGGCGCAGTTCGGCGACTTCGCCAACGGCGCCCAGTCGATCATTGACGAGTTCATCACCGCCGGTGAGGCCAAGTGGGGCCAGCGGTCGGCGGTCACCCTGCTGCTGCCGCACGGCTACGAGGGTCAGGGTCCCGACCACTCCTCCGCCCGCATCGAGCGCTTCTTGTCGCTGTGCGCGGACAACAACATGACGGTCTCCGCACCCTCGTCCCCCGCCAGCTACTTCCACCTGCTG
>NZ_CDWWXB010000117.1:0-10235 GCF_977971855.1 Frankia sp. CoWAU3
CGGTGCTGCTGAGGCTCGCGCGGGGCGCGGGCGCCCGCTCCCTCGGGGGGATGTCGGCTGACGACGGCCTGCTTCGCCGGCCGCTGCTCGGGATCCGCCGCGCGGACACCAGGGCCGCTTGCCTCGCCGAGGGGCTCGAGGTGTGGGATGACCCGACGAACCGGGACCCAGCGTTCACCCGGTCCCGGGTGCGTTACACGGTCCTGCCAGTGCTGGAGACGGAGCTCGGCCCGGGCATCGCCGAGTCGCTGGCGCGCAGTGCCGATCTGCTGCGGGCCGACGCGGACGCTTTGGACGCCATGGCCGCCGAGGTCTACGGCAAGGTCGTCAGGGCTCGTGGCCGGCCGTGCACCGGCGAGGTCGCCTTCGACGTCGCCGCGCTGGCCGGGCTCACCGCGGCGGTCCGCGGTCGGCTGCTGCGCCGGGCGGCCATCGACGTCGGAGCGTCGGCCTCCGCGCTGCGCGCGGAGCACATCTGGGCGGTGGAGGAGCTGGTGACGCGGTGGCGCGGGCAGAAGCCGGTACCGCTTCCCACCGGCGTGCTCGCCCGGCGATGGGAGAACAGGGTCACGCTGACCGGGCCGGTGGTTCCTCCACCGCCGCCAGCCGGCCCCGCCGCCCGACGGTCGGATGCCGTCACCGCGCCACACATCGAGGAGGACGACCAGGTGAGTCAGACCGCGACGACGACCCCCGACGCCGGAAGCGCCCATGACGGCCCCCGGCACAGCCCGCATCCCGACATCGCCGAGGTCCTGGTCAGCTCGGACGAGATCGCCGCGAAGATCGTTGAGCTCGCGGCCAGGGTGGACGCCGACTACGCCGGCCGGGAGATCCTGCTCGTGGGCGTGCTCAAGGGCGCCGTCATGGTCATGGCGGACCTGTCCCGCGCGCTGACGGTCCCGCTGACCATGGAGTTCATGGCGGTCTCCTCGTACGGGTCGTCAACCTCCTCGTCCGGGGTGGTGCGCATCCTCAAGGATCTGGACCGGTCGATCGAGGGCCGGGACGTCCTGGTGGTCGAGGACATCATCGACTCCGGGCTGACCCTGTCCTGGCTGCTGAAGAACCTGCGCTCACGCGGCCCCGCCTCGCTCGAGGTCCTGGCGCTCTTCCGTAAGCCCGAGGCTGTCACCGTGGACGTGGATGTCCGATATGTCGGCTTCGATCTTCCCGGCGCCTTCGTCGTCGGGTACGGCCTTGACTACTCGGAGTACTATCGAACCCTGCCGTTCGTCGGGACCCTCACGCCCGCGGCGATCGAGAGGGGCGCCCCGGCCTGAGCCCGCCGGCCTTCCGCCCGTTCGGATACGCCCTCGGTCACCGCATCCGCCACGAGCGAAACACCGAACACCATCAGACCGCCACGATCGGAACAGCGCGGGCCGCCGATCCGTTGGTCGGATGTACGCGCGGTGAGATGCGCGCACCGGCGGTACCCTCGGCACAAGGGAATCCCGATCGAGGGCAGCACACACGTCAGGAGGGTGGAGCGCTCGTGTCCGGTGCTCCAGACAGATGACTCCAAGAAGAATCTTCCGCGGCTGGGTGCCACTGCTGCTCCTGGTCCTGTTCGTGATCATTCTCACGACGGGCGTCCTCTCGGGTCCCAGTGAGTACGGCAAGCGAGACCTGAACTTCGTCCAGCAGCAGATCGACGAAGGCCGGGTGGCGAAGGCCAAGATCCAGGATTCGAAGCAGCTCATCCAGATCCAGACGAAGGACGGCCAGAAGTTCGAGTCGTCCTATGTCACCGAACAGGGTGTCGTCCTGGCGAACGAGCTCCGCAACAAGCGGGTCGCCTACGACGTCTCGGTCGACCGTGGAAACATCCTGGTCTCGCTCCTGCTGAACCTGCTGCCCGTACTACTGGTCGTCCTTCTGCTGTTCTTCTTCATGAACCAGATGCAGGGCGGCGGTAACCGGGTCATGAACTTCGGCAAGTCCAAGGCGAAGCTGGTGAGCAAGGACACGCCGAAGACGACGTTCGCCGACGTGGCCGGTGCGGACGAGGCCATCGAGGAGCTCGAAGAGATCAAGGAGTTCCTCGAAAACCCGGGCAAGTTCCAGGCGATCGGAGCCAAGATTCCCAAGGGGGTCCTGCTCTACGGCCCGCCGGGAACCGGCAAGACGCTGCTGGCCCGGGCCGTCGCGGGTGAGGCTGGGGTGCCCTTCTACTCCATCTCGGGTTCCGACTTCGTCGAGATGTTCGTCGGTGTCGGCGCCAGTCGGGTTCGCGACCTGTTCGAACAGGCCAAGGCCAACGCGCCCGCCATCATCTTCGTCGACGAGATCGACGCCGTGGGCCGCCACCGCGGAGCGGGACTCGGCGGTGGCCACGACGAGCGGGAGCAGACGCTCAACCAGCTCCTGGTCGAGATGGACGGGTTCGACGTCAAGGGCGGGGTCATCCTCATCGCTGCGACGAACCGGCCCGACATCCTCGACCCGGCCCTGCTGCGGCCCGGCCGCTTCGACCGGCAGATCGTCGTGGATCGGCCGGACCTGCTCGGCCGCGAGGCCATCCTGCGGGTGCACGCCAAGGGCAAGCCGATCGGCCCGGACGCCGACATGATGGTCATCGCCCGGCGGACCCCCGGGTTCACCGGTGCCGATCTCGCCAACGTACTGAACGAGGCGGCCTTGCTGGCCGCCCGCTCCAACCTGAAATTCATCTCGTCGGCGCTGCTCGAGGAGTCCATCGACCGCGTGATGGCGGGACCGGAGCGCAAGACCCGCGCGATGAGCGACAAGGAGAAGAAGCGCATCGCTTACCACGAGGGCGGCCACGCCCTGGTCGCGCACGCGCTGCCCAACTCCGACCCGGTGCACAAGGTGACCATCCTGCCCCGGGGGCGCGCGCTCGGGTACACGATGCAGCTTCCCCTGGAGGACAAGTACCTCTCGACCCGCTCGGAAATGCTCGACCGCCTCGCCGTCCTGCTCGGCGGGCGCACCGCCGAGGAGCTGGTGTTCCACGACCCGACCACGGGGGCGAGCGACGACATCGAGAAGGCCACCCAGATCTCGCGAGCAATGATCACCCAGTACGGGATGAGCGACAAGCTCGGCGCGATCAAGTTCGGCACCGAGAACAGCGAGGTCTTCCTCGGCAAGGAGGTCGGCCACCAACGCGACTACTCCGAAGAGGTCGCCAGTGAGATCGACATCGAGGTGCGCCGGCTGATCGAGGCCGCACACGACGAGGCCTGGGAGATCCTGGTGACCTACCGGGATGTACTGGACAACCTCGTGTTGCGGCTGATGGACACCGAGACGCTGAGCAAGGACGAGGTCGCCGAGGTCTTCACGACGGTCCAGAAACGCCCCGTGCGTGGCATCTACACCGGGGTGGGGCGTCGCGTCCCCTCCGACCGGCCACCGGTGCAGACCCCGGCCGAGCTCGGCCTGCTGACGGCGGATGTCGCCGACCTGGTGAACGACCCGGGCCACGGTAATGGTGCCGCCGGACGCGGACCGGGCGGCAACGGAACCGGGGGCAACAGGGCCGGCGGTCACGGTCAGCCCGCCGGCGTGCCGGGGGCACCCGCGGGCTCGGGCCCCGGGGTCGACCCGTCCGGTCCGGGCGGGGGCGTGCCGCACGGCACGGATGTCGGTGCTCCGGGTGGGAATGGCAGCCCCGGGGGGCACGGTTATCCCCAGGGCCAGGGCGCGCCGGCGCCCCCCGGAGGCGAGGGTCCGGCCCATGACGGGCCGAGGATCGCCAACCCGTGGGCCCCGCCAAGCTGGCCGAGCGACGACGAGAGGAGACGCCGTTGACGTCTTATTCCGACGAGGCGTCCACTGCCGCGGGCGAACGACGAAGTGAATCATCTCCCGCGGCGGAGGCCCCAGGAATGGACGGTTTCGGCATCCCGGACCCCGACGGCGACGGCGACGGCGACGGACCGGCTGCGTCAACCCTGGCGCCGGGCAATGGCAGGCCGCGGCAGGTCCGTCCCTTCGACCACGACCGAGTCGCACGCGCAGTTCGTGAGCTACTGATCGGGATCGGCGAGGACCCGGACCGCGAGGGTCTTCGCAAGACCCCGGACCGGGTCGCGCGGGCTTACCGGGAAGCCGTCGAGGGTCTCGGCCGGGATCCCTCCGAGGTCCTGACCACCGTCTTCGATGAGGGCCACGACGAGATGGTGTTGGTCCGCGACATCGATTTCTCGTCGCTATGCGAACATCATCTGGTCGTGTTCTCCGGCAAGGCGCACGTCGCCTACATCCCCAACAGCAAGGGCCAGATCACGGGCCTGTCGAAGCTTGCCCGGCTGGTCGACCTCTACTCCCGTCGCCCGCAGGTCCAGGAACGGCTGACCTCGCAGATCGCGGACGCCCTCGTCGAGGTGCTCGACCCGCGCGGGGTGATGGTCGTCATCGAGGCGGAGCACCTGTGTATGTCGATGCGCGGTGTGCGCAAGCCCGGGGCCACCACGGTGACATCCGCGGTGCGTGGCCAGTTCCTCAGCACCGCTACCCGCAACGAGGGCATGTCGCTCATCCTGCACAGGTAGCTCCGGGTGGCAGGGATTACAGGCGGCAGGCCTGAATCCCGGAGACGAGGATGCCCCGGGCACCCAGCTCCCAGAGGTCGTCCATCATGCGGTTGACCTCGGCGCGCAGCACCATTGCCCGCACCGCGACCCAGTCCTCACGCTGCAACGGAGAGATCGTCGGGGACTCGTAGCCTGGCGTGATCTCGCATGCCTTGTCGAGCACGGCCGTCGGAACGTCGTAGTCCATCATCACATACCGCCGGGCGACCAGAACCCCCTGGACCCGGCGCAGCAGACGCTCATGCGAAGGGGACAGGTCCGCGCCCCTCTTGGCGATCACGATGGCCTCCGAGCGCAGGACCGGCTCGCCGAGCAGCTCCAGACCCGCGGCCTTGAGCGTACGGCCGGTCTCGACCACGTCGGCGACCGCGTCCGCGACACCGAGCCGCACCGCTGTCTCGACCGCGCCATCCAGAGTCACGATGCCACCCGGGGTGACCCCCCGACCGGCAAGGTCGGCTCGGACCAGCGCGGGGAACGACGTCGCGATCCGCTTGCCGGCGAGCTCCGTGATGTCCGCGAGCGTCCCCTCCGGAGAGGCGTAACGAAACGTGGCGAACCCGTATCCAAGCGGAACGAGCTCCTCGGCGGCGGCATTGCTATCGAGGAGGAGATCACGCCCGGTGATGCCAAGATCGAGAAGACCCGACCCGACGTAGACAGCGATATCCCGAGGGCGCAGGAAGAAGAACTCGATGTCGTTCTCGACATCGGCGATCACCAGCTCGCTCCCCTCGCGCCGCGCGAGGTAGCCGGCATCGGAGAGCAACTGACCGGAGGCGGCCGACAACGCCCCCTTGTTCGGAACCGCGATACGAAGCATCGTCACTACTCAGCGTCTACGAGAAAGGGCAAGGAATCGATCACAGATGGGAGTATACGTCGTCCAACGAAAGGCCTAGAGAAATCATCAGCAGCTGACTCCAGTAGAGCAACTGGGAGATCTCCTCGGCGGCCCTTCCCCGGCCTTCGTGCTCGGCCGCCATCCACGCTTCAGCGGCCTCCTCGACCAGTTTCTTGCCCAGATGGTGGACGCCCTGATCGAGCGCGGCGACAGTTCCCGAGCCGGGTGTCCGACGCCGCCATTTCTCGGCAAGCTCGACGAAGAGTTCGTCGAATGTTTTCAGGTTGGATACATTCGACGAATCGGATGCGCCGACGGATGGCACGGCGGGCCGATCGGCAGGGAGCATGCTCGGCATGCTACCCGTCACCGGGCGGACAACCTCCGCGCCGCGGGCCCGCGGTGCGGAGCGGCACACGACGACCACAGACACGCGCTCCGCGGCCAGCCGGCAAGCCGGTGCGACGGAGTCCTGCACCGGGGTCCCTGCACCGGCCGCCATGTTGCTGGTTGACTTGATGACTGTGTTGCCGCCCGCGATCGTCGCCACCGACCTGGACGGGACGCTGATCCGCAGCGACGGCACGGTGTCCGAACGCACCCGCGGGGCGTTGCGCCGGGTGGAACGCGCCGGGGCGACCGTGGTGTTCGTGACGGGACGACCCAGCCGGGTGATGGCTGGCGTCGTCGCCCAGACCGAGGTCTCCGGGCTCGCGATCTGCGCGAACGGCGCGCTGGTCTTCGATCTCGACTCCGGCGAGCCGGTCAGCCAGCGCTGTCTGGAATCGGCCACGGCCCTGCGGCTGGCGGCGGCGATCCGCGCCGCGGTTCCCGACGCGGTGTTCGCGGTCGAAAGCGGCGTGCGCTTCGGCCGGGAACCCGCCTTCGAGGCGATGTGGCCGGATCCCAAGGAGATCGTCGCGGAGTTCTCGGAGCTGCTGGGCGTCCTGCCGGCGACGAAACTGCTTGTCCGGCGGGGGGCGCTCCGTTCACGGAAGTGTACGACGCCATCGTCGAACTCGCCGGGGTGGACGCCGTCGTCACAACCTCCAGCGCGGACCTTCTCGAGATCGCGGGGCCGGGGGTGTCGAAGGCGGTGGCGCTGGCTGAACTCGCCGCCGGGCGGAGGGTGGTCGCCGCCGACGTCATCGCGTTCGGAGATATGCCGAACGATCTACCGATGTTCGCCTGGGCCGGATACGCGGTCGCCGTCGCGAATGCCCATCCCGAAGTACTGGCCGCTGCCGACGAGATCACCGTGTCGAATGATGAGAACGGAGTCGCGATCGTCCTGGAGCGGCTTTTCCCATAACCACGATGATCTTCCTGGGCATTCCGGTCCGTCCCGATCACGATCGGGCCGCATACCGGGCCGGGTACTCTCCATGAATACCCTCCGGACGGTTCCCGGTCGACGACGGGGATTCCCGGTGGACCGCCGCATTGATACCTGCCCGGCCGGATCCGGACACGCATCGCCTCCCGCTCCCGCGCTCCCGCGCTCCCGCGCTCCCGCAGCGTCCGCATGCGCAGCGTCATCCGAGCATGCCGCCCCGACACCCGGGCATGCCGCCCCGACACCCGTCGCACAGACGGGCCAGGATAGGGACATGGCACCCCTCGTCCAGGACTCGGCCTCATCCGGGCTGCCGGCTCACGAGATCGACGGCGAGTTCCTCGCCCTGCCGCGCACCGCACTCGCCGACGCGGCTCTGCAGACCGCACGTGATCTCGGTGCGACGCACGCCGACATCCGCGTCGAACGGCTCAAGGACTCCTCGCTGTCGTTCCGCGACGCCTCGCTGGAAAGTCGCCATGAAGGCGCGACGCTGGGCTTGGCTGTCCGGGTGGTGCACGGCGGCACCTGGGGTTTCGCCGCCGGCGTCGACCTGACGACGGCCGAGGCGGCACGGCTGGCCCGCGAAGCCGTCGAGATGGCCCGAGTCGCCGCCCCGCTCAACTCCGAACCAGTCGAACTCGCCGCGGAACCGACCCACACCGACGCGGTCTGGGTCTCGGCCTACGCGACCGATCCGTTCGCGGTCGACGCCCGGGACCGGGTCGAACGGGTCGGCGGCCTGTGTCGGACGCTGTTCGCGGCGCACGAGGTCGACCATGTCGACGGCCGGTTCAGCGCGGTGATGGAGAACAAGTACTACGCCGACCTGACCGGGACCACGACGACACAGCAACGGATGCGGGTGATCTGCCAGATCGAGGCGACCCGGGTCGATCCCGCGGGCGGCTTCGAGTCGATGCGCACGATCGCCCCGCCCGTCGGTCGAGGCTGGGAGTGGCTGGTGGCGGGCCCCGCGGCCGGCTGCTGGGACTGGGAGAGCGAGATCGATCTGATCCCGGGTCTGCTCGCCGAGAAGTCCAGGGCCTCCTCAGTCGAACCAGGGCCGTACGACCTGGTCATCGACCCGTCGAACCTGTGGCTGACGATCCACGAGTCGATCGGGCACGCCACCGAGCTCGATCGGGCGCTCGGCTACGAGGCCGCCTACGCCGGTACCTCCTTCGTCACCCTCGACCAGCTGGGCACGCTGCGGTACGGCTCCCCGGCGATGACCGTCACCGGGGACCGCACTGCCCTGCACGGGCTCGCGACCATCGGCTACGACGACGAGGGCGTGCAGACCCGCCGGTTCGACATCGTCCGCGACGGCCAGTTCGTCGGCTATCAGCTCGACCGGGCGATGGCGGCCCGCAATGCCGCCGTGCTCGGGGTCGACCGCTCCAATGGCTGCGCGTTCGCCGACTCCCCCGCCCATGTGCCGATCCAGCGGATGGCGAACGTCTCCCTGCTCCCGGCGCCTGGCGGCCCGTCGACCGAGGAGCTGATCAGCCGGGTCGACCGCGGTATCTACGTCGTCGGGGACAAGAGCTGGTCGATCGATATGCAGCGGTACAACTTCCAGTTCACCGGCCAGCGGTTCTACGAGATCCGCGCTGGTCGCATCGTCGGCCAGCTCCGCGACGTCGCCTACCAGGCGACGACGACCGACTTCTGGGGATCCCTGGAGGCCGTGGGAGGCCCCGAGACCTACGTGCTGGGCGGTGCGTTCAACTGCGGCAAGGGCCAACCCGGCCAGGTCGCGGCCGTCAGCCACGGCTGCCCGTCGGCTCTGTTCCGCGCCACCAACATTCTCAATGCTCGCCGAGAGGCCGGTCGATGAGCCGGCCGGCCGGACCGCAACCAGCCCCAGCCGACGGAGGAAGCACGGTGCGCGAGACCGCCCATGAGATCGTCGAACGCGCCCTGGGCCTGTCGAAGGCGGACGGCTGCGTAGTGATCGCCACCGAGTCCAGCGCGGTGAACCTGCGCTGGGCCAACAACACGTTGACGACCAACGGCGCCAGCCGGGATCGGTCGATCACCGTCATCAGCGTCATCGGCCGCTCGTTCGGGGTGCGGACGGCCTCCACCATCGACTCCCCCGGTTCCGGCGGCCACCCCACCGCGCGTCCCACCGACCTGCCGCATCCCACCGATGCCGACGGCCTCGCGGAACTCGTCCGCGCCGCCGAGGACGCGGCCCGGGAGGCCGAGGATGCCGAGGACTACACGGACCTGCTCGGGCTGGACACGACGGACGTCGGCGCGGGTGCGGGGTCGGCGGGTGCGGGGTCGGCGGGTGACGCGGCCGAGGCCTTCACCGATCCGGCCGCTCGGACCAGCACCACGGTGTTCGCCTCCTTCGCCCGAGACCTCGCGGAGGCGTTCGCCGCGGCGCAGGCGGGCGGGCGGCGGTTGTTCGGCTTCGCCGAGCACAATCTGACCACCACGTGGCTCGGGACGTCGACGGGGCTGCGGCTGCGGTACAGCCAGCCGACCGGCAGCGTGGAGTGGAACGCCAAGAGCGGCGTTCCCGGCGGCTCGGTCTGGCACGGCCAGTCGACCCGTGACTTCACCGACGTCGACGTCGCGGGTACCGACGCGGCGCTGCGCGACCGGCTGGCCTGGTGCAAACGGTCGCTGGAACTGCCGGCCGGCCGGTACGAGACGCTGCTGCCGCCCTCCGCGGTGGCGGATCTGATGATCTACATGTACTGGACGGCTGCCGGTCGGGACGCGGCCGAGGGCCGGACGGTCTTCAGCCGGGCCGGCGGCGGCACGCGTCTCGGCGAGGCGATCGGACCGGCGGGGCTGCGGCTGGCCAGCGATCCGCACGACCCGGAACTCGCGACGACCCCCTTCGTGACCGCGCAGTCCTCCTCGTCGATGTCCAGCGTCTTCGACAACGGACTGGCGCTGAGGCCCACCGACTGGATCTCGGATGGCACCCTCGCCGCCCTCGTGGAGACCCGCGCGTCCGCCCGTGCCACCGGGGTCCCGACCACCCCGATGATCGACAATCTGATCCTGGACGGCGGAGGCTCCGCGTCGTTGCAGGAGATGATCGCCTCGACGAAACGCGGGCTCCTGCTCACCAGCCTGTGGTATATCCGCGAAGTCGATCCCGAGGTGCTCCTGCTCACCGGCCTCACCCGGGACGGGGTCTACCTGGTGGAGAACGGTGAGGTCACCGGGGCCGTCAACAACTTCCGCTTCAACGAGTCACCGGTCGACCTGCTCGGCCGCCTGGCCGAGATCGGCGCCACCACCCGCACCATGGCGCGGGAATGGGCGGACTGGTTCACGCTCACCCGCATGCCCGCGGTACGGATCCCCGACTTCAACATGTCCTCGGTCAGCCCGGCGAACTGACCGCCGGCCGGGCCGGGGCATCGAACCATCGATGGTAAACCGCGAGCAGCCATGGCTCCCGGTTCACCATCGCGGGTCGATTCAGGAATGGGTCGATTCAGGGGCGGGTCAGTGA
>NZ_CDWWXB010000118.1:0-4473 GCF_977971855.1 Frankia sp. CoWAU3
TACTGTTCCGGTCCTTCCGGGCCGGGGTGGACGCCCGGCTCGGGGTGGCCGACAAGGCGGGCGGTGTGTATGGCCGAAAAGTGGTCTATGTCTGGCGGGATGACGCCTCGAATCCCACCGGAAACCAGGCCGCCGCCCGGGGGCTCGTGGAGAACGACCAGGTGTTCGGAATCATCGAGTCGACCTCCGTGGCCAGTGGTTCCGCCGGTTATCTCAATAGCCGGCGAATACCGGTGACCGGTACCTCGCTGGAGGCGGCCTGGACCCATAACGACAACATGTTCAGCTACTCGAATATGATCTTTGACGGGCCGTCCGTCACGACTTGGGGTGAGTTCGTCGCCGAGCGTGGCGGCCACCGGGCGATCATCGCCCAGTCCGGGTTCTCGGCGACCTCCGTGACCCTCGCCGACAAGATGGCGTTGAGCCTCGCCGCGGCCGGGGTGCGGGTGCTCGGCCGGATCGACGCGACCGGGCCGATCGACATCCCGGGCATCGGCCGGAAGGTGCGCGACAGCGGCGCGGACGTCCTGGTCGGCGCCGTCACCGGCGCCGCCTTCGGCCAGGTGGTCCTGGGCGCCCGGGCGGCCCGGGCGGATCTGCGGGTCATCCTGTCGCCCACCGGCTACGACCAGCGTCTCCTGCAATTGTTCGGCGGAGTGCTGGCCGGGGTCTACAGCTTCGTTGACTACCTGCCGTTCGAGCAGGTGACTCCCGCTCACCAGCGGTTCCTGCAGGCCATGCTGGAGTACGCGCCCCAGGTGTCCCCGCCGGCCCAGCAGGCGGCCCTGTCCGGGTGGATCTCGGCGGACATGTTCCTGCGCGGTCTGGTGGCCGCCGGGCCATGCCCCAGCCGGGAGACGTTCATCAGGGGCCTGCGGGCGGTGCGCGGCTATGACGCGGACGGGTTGCTGCCCGTCCCCGTCAACTTCGCCACCCATTTCGGGCAGATCAACCGTTGCCACACCTTCCTTCAGGTCACCGCGGACGCGAAACGTTTCGTGCTGGTCCCGCCCGTACCACGGTGCGGGACCGAGATCGGCCGGTAGCACGTGCCCCATCGTGGCGCCGCGATGTGAGCCGCGTCCGCGCCGCCCGTGCCTCCTGACCAAGAACTTCGGACTAGCCTCGGACTAGCATCGCTGGGGCGGCAGAAGACGTTCCAGCTCCAGGACCGGTTACCCGGCCGGCTCGGGATCGTTACGAGGACGACACGGGCCGCACCCCGATCTTCCGTGATCTGCACCAGGAGAAGCCAGTGAGCTCAACGCCTGTCAACGTCACCGTAACCGGCGCCGCCGGTCAGATCGGCTACGCGCTGCTGTTCCGCATCGCGTCGGGCCAGCTGCTGGGTGCGGACACGCCGGTGAAGTTGCGTCTGTTGGAGATCCCGCAGGCCGTGCGGGCGGCGGAGGGCACGGCGCTGGAGCTCGAGGACAGCGCCTTCCCGCTACTGGCGGGGGTGGACGTGTTCGACGACGCCAAGCGGGCTTTCGAGGGCACCAATGTGGCCCTCCTCGTCGGCGCACGCCCGCGGACCAAGGGCATGGAGCGCGGCGACCTGCTGTCCGCCAACGGCGGGATCTTCAAGCCGCAAGGCGAGGCGATCAACAGTGGTGCCGCCGAGGACATCAGGGTCCTCGTCGTCGGGAACCCAGCGAACACCAATGCGCTCATCGCCCAGACACACGCTCCGGACGTGCCCGCCGAGCGGTTCACCGCGATGACTCGGCTTGACCACAACCGCGCGATCGCGCAGCTCGCCAAGAAACTCGGCGTGCCCAGCGCCGAGATCAAGAAGATCACGATCTGGGGTAACCACTCGGCTACCCAGTACCCGGACATCTTCCACGCCGAGGTGGGCGGGCGCAGCGGCGCCGAGGCGGTCGGCGACCAGGCATGGATCGCCGACGAGTTCATCCCGCGGGTCGCCAAGCGGGGCGCCGAGATCATTGAGGTGCGCGGCGCCTCGTCCGCGGCGTCGGCCGCCTCCGCGGCCATCGACCACATCTTCACCTGGGTCAACGGCACCCCGGCGGGCGACTGGACCTCGGCGGCGATCCCGTCCGACGGCTCCTACGGTGTGCCCGAGGGGCTCATCTCCTCGTTCCCGGTCACCGCGTCCGGCAGCCGGTTCGAGATCGTGCAGGGTCTGGAGCTCGACGCCTTCTCCCGGGAGAAGATCGACGCCTCGGTGCGTGAGCTGGCCGAGGAGCGGGAGGCGGTCCGCGCGCTCGGCCTCATCTGAGCCGATTTCTCCCCGCCTGCGCAGGCCGGTGAAGCCTGCGCAGGCCGGCGGAGCGGAGGGAAGTGTGGAGGGTCGGTCACGGTTGCCGGCCCGGAAACGTGATTATCCATCCAGGGCTCCGTGCCAGGCGGCGGATGCGGCGGGAGATGACACGAACGGCGGACTTTCCGGCGTCCGTTGTGCTTTCTTCTTGAGGGACGCCGGTACCAGTGCCGGCGCCCGCGGCGTCAGCCGACCGAATCGCAGGCGCGCGGGCGACGGGGGATGACGAGGTATCCGGTATCCGTGATTCCGGCTCTCGGCTGGCCTGTCGCCGCTGCGCCTGCCGGTCGTCGGACGTCGGCCTGGAGCTCTCGCCGCCGTCAATGGTGGCGAGACGTCCGAGGAGAGACATTGTCCCTCACGTCCACTCGGCCCGTCCCCTCGATCCCGCCGCATTCCCTGTTGCTGTTCCTGCTTCAGCTCGCCATGCTGCTCAGTCTGGCAATTCTGCTCGGACGTGTCGCCGTGCGCCTGCGGATGCCTGCCATCGTCGGTGAGCTCTGCGTCGGCGTGCTCCTCGGCCCGTCGTTGCTCGGAACGCTGTGGCCGACCTTCTCGGACTGGTTTCTTCCGCGTGACGCCGCGCAGTTCCACCTGCTCGACGCGGTGGGACAGCTCGGTGTCCTCTTCCTGGTCGCGCTCAGCGGGTTCGAGATTGATACGCGGATCATCCGCCGGCGCAGTCTCACCGTCGCCCGGATCAGCCTCGGTGGGTTGCTCCTGCCGTTGGGTTTCGGGATCGTCACCGGCGTGCTGATGCCGTCCTCCCTGCTGGGCCCCGACGGCGACCGGACGGTCTTCGCGCTGTTCCTCGGGGTGACGATGTGCGTGAGCGCCATCCCGGTGATGGCGAAGACGCTCATGGAGATGCGTCTGACCCATCGGGAGGTCGGGCAGCTCGCGCTGGCCGGCGGGGTCATCGATGACGCCGTTGGCTGGCTGATGCTGGCGGTCGTGTCCGCGATGGCGACCACCGGTGTCCGGGCGGGCGACACGGCGTTGTCGGTGCTTTACGTCCTCGGGGTGAGGATCTTCGCGTTGACGATCGGCCGGGTCGTCGTCCGGGCCGTGCTGGGACGGATCATTGCCACGAGTGGTGCCGGCGCCGGGGCTGGCGCCGATCCCGGCGCCAGGAGCGGATCGGTCGTGGCCTTCGTGGCCGTGCTGGTGCTCGCGTCGGCGGCCGGGACGCAGGCGTTGGAGCTGGAGGCGGTGTTCGGCGCCTTCCTGGGCGGGGTCGTCCTCGGGTCGTCCGGCCTGGTGGATCATGCCAGTGTCGCCCCGTTGCGAATCGTGGTGATGGCGGTGCTTGCGCCCATCTTCTTCGCGACGGCGGGCCTGCGTGTTGATCTCACTGCTCTGAGTGAAACCCGGGTTCTGTTCGCGGCGGTGATCGTGCTCGCGGTCGCGGTCTTCGGCAAGTTTGCCGGTGTGTACGCGGGGGCCCGGGCCAGCTGGCTGACCCCCTGGGAGGGTCTCGCCCTGGGCGCAGGCATGAACGCGCGGGGGGTCATCGAGATCGTGGTGGCCAGCGTCGGCGTGCGGCTGGGGGTGCTCTCCACCGAGACGTACACGATCATCGTTCTGGTCGCGATCGTCACGTCGGTCATGGCTCCGCCGATCCTGCGCCGCGCCATGCGACAGGTCGAGCAGACCGCCGCGGAGGAACAGCGTCGCCTTGTGCTGGACGGTCACCATGCGAGCGGTGCCGGTGGCGTCGGTGCCGCGGAGGCGGGTGTCATCACCCGTCGCGAGACCCGGACGCTCCCCGCGGCTCGGTCCCGCGCACGACACCGAAGGTCGGTGAACCCATCCAATACAACGGGTAGGGACGGGTTAGAATTCGAGGACGAATCCGCCGGCTGACGGACCACCTACCGTCGCGTCGCCGGATTTCTGGGGGCATGCCTACGGGGGACTCGTGACGGACCGGCTGACCGAGGCGGAGATCGAGGCGCTTTCCACCACCTTTACCAACCAGATGAAGGCGACCCATCTGTTGGAACGTGCCGGGCTGGCGCGTCGGCACCATCCGCAGTTCTACCCGGGTGAGTCGTCGTTCGAGTTCTGGTCCGAACTCGCGTCGCTGTTGGAGAACGGCCTGTTGCCGGACGGCCGGAGGCGCATCCTCACCGAGGCGCATCGGGACTATCGGGGCAACCGGATCTTCGCCGACGCCGTCC
>NZ_CDWWXB010000118.1:4799-8442 GCF_977971855.1 Frankia sp. CoWAU3
GCGGCATGTCAGCGTCTTCTGCCTGGATGCCAGGCGCTACAGCCGTCAGGACATCGCGACGCAGGCGAGCTGGCGGGAGGGGCTGCGCCGGATCGTCGATGAGGCGGTCGGAGGCGCCGGCCTGCCTCCCCGGTCGATCCGGCTGCGCCAGGATCGTGGCGACGGCTTTCTTGCGGCCGTGGCCGCCGACGTTCCCAAGGCTGTCCTCGCGACCGAGTTCGTCCGGGAACTGCGGATCGCGCTGCGGACCTACAACCGAGGGCGTGACGAGACCGGTCGAATCCGGTTGCGGTTGGCCCTGCACCAGGGCGAGGTGGGTATCGACGGCAGTGGTTTCGTCGGCGACGCGGCGGTGGTCGCCGCCCGGCTGGTCGACGCGGACCCCATCCGGCAGCTGCTGGAACAGGACAGGAACGCGGAACTGGCACTCGTCCTATTGTCCGAATTCTACCACAGTACGGTGGCCGGGCGGCTGCGGGATCTCGACCCGGCGCAGTACCGCCGAGTCGAGGTGTCGGTGGCGGGCAAGTACGAGGGCCTCGTGTGGATCACGCTGCCGGGGCGCCCGTTTCCGGTGGTGCGGACCCCGTCGAACGGTTCCGATCAGGGGCCGGTCGCGGCTGGGAAGTGGGACTTCCTCATCTCCGCGGATCCGTCCGATGAGGCCTGGGGCTCCTGGATTGCCCGCGTGTTGGAAGGCCGGGGTCATTCGGTGCATCTGGCGGCCCTCGACGCGCTGCCCGGTGAGCACGAGATCGGTCTGCTGCACGAAGGGATCTCGCAGTCCCGGCGTACCCTCGCCGTGCTGTCGAAGAGCTACCTGGCCTCGGAGAAGATGCAGGCGGCCTGGCAGGCGGATCCCAACGGCGTGAAGCGCACGCTGATCCCGATCCGCGTCGAGACCTGTGACCCGGCCGGGCTGTTGCGCGGCATCAGCTACATCGATCTCGTCGACAAGAAGGACGGTGCGGCGGCGGAGCTTGAACTGGTCAGGCAGATCGTCCGGTCCCTGAACGGCCGCGGTTCCCGGCCGTCGACTCCGCCACCCTTCCCCGGGCAGCGATCCTGACCGGCCGCCGGCCGGGATCCTCGCGGCCCGCCGCCTCGACATCGTCGGAGTCACCAGCGGTGCCGGTATCGGGGTCACCAGCGGTGCCGGCGTCGATCAGCAGTCGGCCGAGCCCGCGGCCGTAACTCGTGCTTCCCTCCAGCCTGGACCAGTCGGCCAGCGCCGTCATCATGGCCCGCAGTCCCGCTGCGGACGGTTCTCCGGCAACCGCCTGCTCGGCCTGGCTCTGCACTCTCGCCAGCCAGGTCAGCGCCTCGTTGCCGGCTGTCCGGGCGCGCCGGGCCGCCTCGTCGATCCGGGCCCTGCGCAGGATCGGCCGGCCTGCCGCCGTCGGCGCCCCGGCCAGCCGGAGCAGTCCGGCGGCGCGTCCGCCCTCCGACCCGGCGCGCCCGTAGGCGGTCAGGGCCCGCTGCCACAGTTCCTCCGCGCGTTCCGGATAGGCCGTTCGCGACCGGATGACCCGGCTCCCGCCGGGCCGACGGCCGAGCGTCTGCGCCCCGCCGTCCGGGAAACCGGCCCAGTCGCCGCGCACCAGCGCCGCATGGGCCAGTGTTGCGTGGTCGGACCCGGCGCCGGCCTCGACCGCGTCCAACGCCATGCCGGCCTCGGCCTCCTGGTTCGCCCGGAACAGCAGATCCGCCCGCAGGATCCGCGCGTACGCCGCCGCCTGTGGCACCGGAAGCTCGTCGAGATGGGTGACGAAGAGGTCAGCCGTGGCCAGGGCCTGCATTACGAGTGTTCCGGCAGGGCCGGCGGTCCGTGCGGCGCGCGGTGGATCGGCGCCGTGACCGTGCACAACCACGTTACAGGGCAGGCGATAGGGCATGCGATGGGGGCCGGGCTCGTGCCTCCGGCCGGTTTCGCGGTGGTCGACGCGGTGACCGGTCAGGGCCAGTTGTGCCCGCGCCACCCGAATGCCGGGGATGATCTCGGCAGCGAGCACGCAGATGACCGCGGTCGTCGGTTCGAGCAGTGCGTGCCGTTGACGGGAGATGACCTGCGTCGTCCAGGCGATCAGCGGGGCGTCCGTCATGGTTCGCGACGGCCCGGCTGGTTTGGCCAATCCGGCCGGAGGCGGAGCGAACGTCCTCGTGGCCCAGGCTCGGACGACGCCGACGTCATCAGGGGACCAGTTGAGGTCGAGAGCCAGCGCGGCGAGGTAGAGCGCCTCGTGCGCCGCCATGTGATCGGGGTCGGTCGGGTCGTGTTCGCTCTGCCGCAACTCCCGCAGTGCTCCTTTCGCCCGGCCGGCGGCGAGCGCCGTCGCCGCGCCGATGAGATGGCGTTCCGCGGGAGGCGGGGAGGGGTAACGGAGGGGCACACCCGCGGGCTCGACGCGGTGCTGTTCGTGCAGCAGGAGCGCTACCAGGAGCTGGGCTGAGGCAAGCGGCATCGTTGCGGTGTTCCTTCACGGACAGCGGGATGGCTCCGGAGCCGGATTTCACCGGAAGAAAGGAAAAATAGCGAGGCATGCCGACAGTATCCGGCGACCCGCCGCGCGGAAATCCATTCCGGCGCTCTCGCCGCGGCCAGGTCGTGGTATCTCTGGTATCTCGCTGTATTTTTATAATTCTGAAAATGTTATTCATTGTCTCTCGGGAAATACGAAGACCAGGGTGGACGTATGACCGGAGCGGACGCGGTCCTCAGGTCTCCGCAGGAGCATCCGGGCGTGTGGGACGCCGTCGACCTGGCTCAGATCGGATCCCATGGCACCGCGTCGTAGCGGCGGGTAAGCGTCGTCATGAGCCATTCGGATCCCGCGAAGAGGTGGCCGTCGATGGCCCGGACGGGCGCGATCCCGCGTGAGTTGGTGACGAAGGCGGCCTCGAAGCCCGCCAGGTCCGCCAGTCGCACGGGGGCCCGTACGCTGGGCGGGCCGCCGTCCGCCGGTGCCTGCTCCAACAGCGTCATGGTGACTCCGCGCAGGGCGGGAGCGTCCGGCCAGACGATCATGTTGCCATCGAAGAAACCGATGTTGGTCATTGCGCCCTCCGCGATGAGCCCGCCGGGGGCGGTCAACAGGGCGTCGTCGTAGCCGTCACGGCGGACGAGCCGGCCGTGCTGGATCTGCGCGAACGTCCCGAGATGCTTGAGGTGGGCGAACGGGCGCAGGTACGGCACTGACCGCAGCCGTTGTGGGGTGGTCGGCATGGTTGCCGGTTCGCCGACCGCGACGATGACGCGCACCCCTGCGCCGTCCGGCCGCTCGGTGACGACAATCCGGACCGTGGCATCCAGCGCGGTGGCGGTCGTCGCGGTGGCGGTCGTCGCGGTGGCGGCTGTCGCCGTGGCGTACGGTGCCTGCCGGATGCGGTGGCGAACCAGCTTGCCGTCCAGAGGCTCGCCGTAGAGCTCCTGGTTCGCCTCATTCAGCCGGGCGGGATGCCACCGCAGGCCCCGGGCCTGACCGGCTCGCACCTGCAGCACTGTGAAGTGGCCGTGGGGGAGCAGGGCTAGGCGGTGTGGCTCATCGAGGGGAACGGGGTGCCCGTCGATTTCGACGCGTCGAAGTGTGGGAGTGACCACCTTGGCCACGATAGTGACCCGCCGGCGGGCGGCGGTTCCGTGGGC
>NZ_CDWWXB010000118.1:8756-10764 GCF_977971855.1 Frankia sp. CoWAU3
GCCCACGGAACCGTCGCCGTGTCGTCTTCGCTAGCGTGCTCGTGCGTGCTGCCGACAGGCCGCCGCCCACGAACGCCAACACGAACGCAAAGGAGTGTGGCTATGTCCGATCTTGCCGTCGATTCCACGGCCGACCCGGCGAGACTCGTCAGCGGTCTGCCCGCTATGTCGGAGCGTGAGGTCTCCGACCTGCTGGGTGGGCCGGCCGGTGACGCGGTGCTGGACGAGGTCTTCCGGCAGATGCGCGACACCTTCCGCCCAGAGCAGGCACAAGAAGAGAACGCTCTGGTCCGATTCGTGCTCAACGGTGGACCGGGCGGCGCCGTGCGCACCTACGAGCTGCGGGTCGCCGACGGTGTCTGCACTCTGGCGACACCGCCCGCCACCGGGACCCCGAGTGAATCCGCGGGGGAGCAGACGCTGACCATTATCACGGATCGTGTCCGCTTTGTTCGGGTGGTCTCCGGTCAGGCCAGCGGGGCCAAGCTCTTCCTCACCAGAAAGATCAAGATTGATGGTGACCTGAAGTTCGGAGGCAGGATCCTGTCTTGGTTTGAGATCAAGAAGGAGAGCTGACCGGCGGCGGTCCCCACCGCTGCCGCCACGATGAGGTGCCGGCTGGTGCGGCCGGTGCTGGACGGCCGGGAGTACGAGTTGCCCGCCGGGGCCGACGTGGCCGCTCTGTGCCGTCGCGCCGGGAAGGCCAGCCGAGGAGGCCATGAGCGGACGGGTCGGCGACGTCGTTCAACCGGCGCCGGCTCGCCCCTCACAGGGCGAACTCGGCGGTGTTCAGGCCGAGGGCGAGGGCGGCCTCCCGCACCACGGCCCGCTCGCTGGCGACGAACTCGCCGTCAACCAGGCCGATCACCTGCCCGATGCGCACCACGGCGGCGGCTTCCGCCACCCGCCCCCGCACCTTGGCGATGTCGGCCAGCGCGGCCTGTTTGCCGGCGGCGAAGTCTGCGGTGAGACGGCTCAGATGTTCATCGAAGAGCCGTTCCACGTCCTGTTCGGGAAACTGGGACATCACCGGATCCGTGGCGATGAAGCCGAGTAGTCCCTCGCGTTCCGCCGGATCGATGCGACCATCGGCCGCGGTGACGAGGGCACAGATCGCCACGGCGGCGTCCCGGAAGGTGAGGCTGCGCAGCTCCTCCCGACGGGCGAACAGCTGCGCGCGCAGTGAGGCCAGGGAGGGCAGCCGCCGGTTGCCGACGGCGGGATCGAGGCCGCGCCAGAGCGGCCAGCCTTCGGCGAGCCAGCGACGTACCACCTCGGCCATCGATAGCGGGCGCAGGCGTGTCGCGAGGAGCACGTTGACGTTAACCGGAACCAGCGTGTGCTCCCCCCAGCGTGACGGCGTCGGGATGTCGGACGGCCAGAAGCCGGCGAACATGATACTGAGCACGTGATCGGTTGCGGATTCAGGTGAGTGGCCGGTGATGGTTCCGTCGTGCTCGACCGCGCCGATGAACTGCCGGGAGATCGTCCGAGGGCCGGCGAGGCGGCCTACCTGCCGTTCGAGAGCGTCGTCCGTGCTCTCTCCCGCCGCCACCGGACCGCCCGGAAGGACATGCCAGGCTTCTCCCGGCGGGCGAGCGAGGAGAACGCGGTCGTCAATCCGTACGAGAAGCCGAACATCGAGCCGAATAGCAGCCTGCAAAGGCATACCGAAAGCCTCCTGAAGACGCACGGCACAAGGCGGGTTACGCGCAGGCACCATCATCCACCAGGTGGCGGAGCGAGTGGACGCGGCGGTCCGGAACTACTCATCTGCGCTGCCGGCGTGACCGCTCGGTCCGGGTGCCGCGTGCCGCCGCGTGCCGCCGTGGACCGCCGTGCGTCGCGCAGGTCCGCGGCCAGTGGCGGGGTGGGATCGGCCAGTCTCGGAAGGATGATGGTGTCTGTGGCGGCTAGGACGTCGAGCCGTCCGGACCTTAGCGCCGAGGCGTGGGCACGGCGCCACCGGATCCGTATCCAGACCGTCCGCGCCCGATCCTAGCGGGAG
>NZ_CDWWXB010000119.1:0-2301 GCF_977971855.1 Frankia sp. CoWAU3
GCCGCGGCCACGGTCACCACGACGCCGGTCCCGCCAGCCCGGCCGGCTCCTCGACAGCCGGCTACACTGACGCCACCCGTGGTGGCTCCAGCCCGGTGGACCCGGGGACGCGATCCGGACACTGACCGTTCATCCCCCGCGTCGCGTCGAAGGCTCCGGCGGCTACCCTGGGAGGATCGCCGAAGGTGATTCGACGGAGACCCCGAACGGCGCCCGATGCCAGGGGTCCCCGCGTCGCGCCGAAGGCGCTACGCGGGGAGGGCCGTATGGATGTCGATGGTGAGATTCCGGTGGGTCGGGGTGGTGGCGAGATCCGGTCTGTGCTGGACCGGGCCGCAGCCGGCGGGCGTATCTCCGCGGAGGAGGCGCTGCTCCTCTATACGAGGGCGCCGCTGCACGCGCTCGGTGGCGCGGCGGACACGGTCCGTCGGCGCCGTTTCCCCGATGGCATCGCGACGTACATCATCGACCGGAACATCAACTACACGAATGTCTGCGTGACCGCCTGCCGGTTTTGCGCCTTCTACCGCGCTCCGAAGCATGCCGAGGGCTGGGTCCGCGACGTCGAGGACATCGTCGCCAAGTGCGGGGAGGCGGTCGAGCTCGGCGCCACGCAGATCATGTTGCAGGGCGGACACCATCCCGACTTCGGCATCGAGTGGTATGAGCGTACCTTTGCCGCCATCAAGAAGGCATATCCCCAGTTGGCGCTGCACTCGCTGGGCGCCAGCGAGGTTGTGCACATCGCCCGGACGTCCGATCTGACTTTTCCCGAGGTCATTACCCGGCTGCGGGACGCGGGCCTGGACAGCTTCGCGGGCGCGGGAGCGGAGATCCTCACCGAACGGCCCCGGCAGGCGATCGCTCCGCTGAAGGAGCCCGGTCACGTCTGGCTGTCCGTGATGGAGACCGCCCACAACCTCGGCCTGGAATCCACCGCCACCTTCATGATGGGCACGGGGGAGACGAACGCCGAGCGCATCGAACACCTGACGATGATCCGGGACGTCCAGGACCGGACCGGCGGGTTCCGTTCGTTCATCCCCTGGACCTACCAGCCGGAGAACAATCATCTCGGCGGGCGCACCCAGGCGACGACCCTGGAGTACCTCCGCCTCGTCGCGGTCGCGCGGCTGTTCTTCGACAACATCACGCACCTGCAGGGCTCCTGGCTGACCACCGGCAAGGAGGTCGGCCAGCTCACCCTGCACGTGGGCGCCGACGACCTCGGCTCGGTGATGCTGGAGGAGAACGTCGTCTCCTCCGCCGGGGCGCGCCACCGCACCAACCGGTCGGAGCTGATCTCCCTGATCCGTGCTGCCGGCCGCATCCCCGCTCAGCGCGACACCCGCTACCGGCACCTCGTCGTGCACCGCGACCCGGCGCAGGACCCGGTTGACGACCGGGTGGCCTCGCACTTCTCCTCCACCGCGCTACCGCTCATCTCCGCGTAGCCGGGCGCACCATACAGTGACCGGGTGAGTGACCCCTCCGGATTCGCGGTCCCGTCCCCGACCGGGCCGAAGATCGAACTCCACGTCCATCTGGAGGGCACGGTCCGTCCCGCCACCCTGCTGGAGATGGCGCGCCGCAACTCCGAGGCGCTGCCCGCCCGCACGGTCGAGGGCCTCGCGGACCTCTACCGCTTCCGCGACTTCGACCACTTCCTGAAGGCCTGGATCCTCACCACCTACGTGATGCGGACGGAGGCCGACTTCCACCAGGTGGTCGTCGACTACGCCGCCGAGGCGGCCCGGGCGGGCGCCGTCTACCTGGAGGGCATCTTCTCGCCCTGGTTCCGGGTCCATCGGGGGGTCCGCGTCGAGGAGATCTTCCACGGTTACGCCGACGGGGCGATCGAGGCCCGGGAGCGCTACGGCGTTGAGGTGCGCCTCACCCCGGACATCGAGCGGGTGCTGCCGGTCGAGGCCGCGATGGAGGTGGCGCGGTGGGCGGTGCGGTTCGCCGATCGCGGTGTCGTCGGCATCGGGCTCGGCGGACCGGAGGCCGGTCATCCTCCCGAGCCGTTCGCGCCGGCGTTCGCCCTGGCCGCCGACGGCGGGCTCGCCGCGGTCCCGCACGCGGGGGAGACAGCGGGCCCGGCGTCCGTGCGGGGCTCGCTCGACGCGCTGGGAGCCAGGCGGATCCGGCATGGGATCCGGGCCGCCGAGGACCCCGAGCTGATGCGACGGCTGGTCGATCAGGGGATCGTGCTGGACGTCTGCCCGGTGTCCAACCTGCGGACCCGGTCGGTGGCATCCCTCGACGACCACCCCCTGGCGGCGTTGCTGCGGGCCGGGG
>NZ_CDWWXB010000119.1:2660-3632 GCF_977971855.1 Frankia sp. CoWAU3
TCGCGGCGGGGCTCGGTGCCCGGGCCCGCGACCTGTACACCGCCGGGGTCGCGGGCGCGCTGTGCGACGAGCCGACCCGCACGCGGCTGCGGCGGATCGGCGAGAGCACCGACTGGGACACCGTCGAGAGGGCCGCCCGCGACGCCTCGGCGGCGGCCTCGGCGCGGTTCGGCGGCGGGGAAGGGGCATGGTGAGCGGGGAAGGGGCATGGTGAGCAGAGCGGGACTCGACAAACGTCCGCGGGACGTCGCGTCGATGTTCGACGGGGTGGCCAACCGGTACGACCTGACCAACACCGTGCTCACCGGCGGGCTCGACCGGACCTGGCGGCGCGCCACGGCGGGCGCGCTGGACCTGCGGCCGGGGCTTCGGGTTCTCGACCTCGCAGCCGGGACGGCGACCTCGTCACGAGCCTTCGCTCTCGCCGGGACCGATGTGGTGGCCTGCGACTTCTCCCTGGGGATGCTGCGGGCCGGGCAACGTCGGCTGGCGTCGCGGCCGTTGCCGGGGGAGGCTGGGCGGATCCTGCTGACCGCCGGGGACGGGCTGCGGCTGCCGTTCCGGGACGAGACCTTTGACCGGACGACGATCTCGTTCGGTCTGCGCAACGTCGCCGACACGTTCGGCTGCCTCACCGAGCTGCGTCGGGTGACCCGTCCGGGCGGGATGCTTGTGGTGTGCGAGTTCAGCCGCCCGGTCTGGGCGCTCTGGCGGACGGTCTACGTCGAGTACCTGATGCGGGCCTTGCCTGCCGTGGCCCGTGCGGTGAGCAACAGCCCGGACTCGTACGTCTATCTCGCCGAGTCGATCCGGGCCTGGCCCGCCCAGGCGGAGCTGGCCGGCCTGCTGCGGGAGGCGGGCTGGTCCCGGGTCGGCTGGCGCAACCTCACCGGCGGCGTGGTGGCGTTGCACCGGGGTCACGCCCCGGACTGACGGTGCTGGACCGGTCATGGTGCTGGACCGGCCGGCGCC
>NZ_CDWWXB010000119.1:4085-10882 GCF_977971855.1 Frankia sp. CoWAU3
GGCGCCGGCGCGGGCGTCGTTGTGGAAGCCGTGCCCGGCCTGTGGGTAACGGACGATCTCGGCGGGCACGGACGCCTTCCGTGTCGCCGCCCGTAGGTCCTCCACCTCCGAAGCGAGGATGCTCGGATCCTGGTCGCCGTACAGGCCGAGCCACGGTGCCTGCAGGCGGCCGGCGAGATCCAGCTGGGCGGGTTCCCCGAAGCGGCGCATGGTGATCCCGCCACCGTAGAAGGTGCTCGCGGCGCCGAACGGCCGGGCCACCGCAGCCTGGAAGGCGATGCTCCCGCCGACGCAGAAGCCCACGACGGCGCAGCGGTCGATGGCGGTGCCCTCCTCGGCGAGGATGACCAGCGCGGCGTCGATGTCGGCGAGAAGGTCGGTGCCGTTGAGCTCACCGAGGATCTTCACCGCGGAGGCGAGGTCGTCGTAGTCGAAGACGGGCGAGCCCGCGCGGTGGAACAGGTCGGGGGCGATGGCCCGCCAGCCCGCGCGCGCGAACCTCGAGCAGACATCGGTGATGTGCTCGGTGAGGCCGAACGCCTCGTGGAGGACGACGACGCCGCCGCGTGCGGGACCATCGGGTTCGGTGAGCGTGGCCGGGGCGGGCCCGTCGGGGGTGGGGATGACGACGGTCTCTGCGGTGGTCATCGCGTTCTCTCGTTCCCAGTCCGTGCTGCTTTGGGTGATGATGTTCGGGTGACGGTGTTCGGGTGATGATGCGTCCGTGTCGTCGGGACACCGGCGGTGACCGCGGACGAGCCACCGCGTTTCGGGTGACCTGTGGAGGGACTACCCCGCACGGGCGCTGATCCCACCTCGGGGGCGAATATGGGCCACCGGTGGGCGGTGGGGCCCGGCTTCGTGGTTTCTCCGTTGCGCTTCACGCTCCGGGCGAATGTTGCGGACCGACACCAGGCGGGTGAGCTGGCCTGATCCGGGCTGATCCAGGCTGATCGGGCGAAGATTGTACCCGCCGCTCACGATGGCGATCGGCCGCCGAGCCCCGGCGGCGGGCGTCCGGTGCCGCGAACTATCGCTCACGGTAGCGATAGGGTGTACGAAATCAACCCGTCCGTTCTTCGCCGCATCCTGGTTGGTGCGATTGACCTGTGCAAGGCCTACACTCGCCGGGAACGCTCGTGAAGAATTTCACGAGCACACAGGTGGAGGGCCCCCGGTGGGGCGCCCCCGGGACGAGTGGCCTAGCAGATCCGGAGCAATTCGTGACCATGGCGACGACAAGGGCTGATGGTGCGGCCGGCCGGTCGAAGGCCGACGCCGACGTCATCGTGGTCGGCGCGGGTCCGGGTGGCTCCTCGGCCGCCTACCATCTCGCCAGCGCCGGGCTCGACGTGCTCCTGCTGGAGAAGACGACCTTTCCCCGCGAGAAGGTCTGTGGCGACGGGCTGACCCCGCGGGCCGTCCGCAGCCTCGTGGACATGGGTGTCGACACCTCGCCCGTGGCCGGATGGGCCCGTAACCGGGGGCTTCGCATCATTGGCGGCGGCGTCCGCCTGGAGTTGCCCTGGCCGGAGCTGGCGAGCTGGCCCGACTACGGCCTGGTCCGTCCGCGGCTTGACTTCGACGACCTGCTGGCCCGCCACGCGGTGAAGGTTGGTGCCCGGCTGCACGAGGGGACCGCCGTGACCGGTCCGCTGCTCGACGAGCGCACCGGACGGGTCGTCGGCGTGCACGCCAGGACCGGCACTGACCGGGCACCTGTGACGTTCCGGGCGCCATTGGTCGTCGCGGCGGACGGTAACAGCGCCCGCATCGCGCTCGCCCTCGGTATCCGCCGCCGGGAGGACCGGCCGCTCGGGGTCGCGGTCCGCCGCTACTACCGCAGCCTCCGCACGCACGACGACTTCCTCGAGTCCCATCTGGAACTGTGGGAGGGCAAGCCGCGCGAGAGCCGGCTGCTGCCCGGCTACGGTTGGATCTTCGGGGTCGGTAACGGCACGAGCAACGTCGGCCTCGGCCTGCTGAACACCACGGACGCCTTCCAGAACACCGACTACCGGGACCTGTTGCGCCGCTGGCTCGCCGCATTGCCGCCGGAGTGGGGATACACCGAGGACAACGCCATCGGCCCGGTGCGTGGCAGCGCCCTGCCGATGGGCTTCAACCGGACCCCCCATTACCGCGACGGCGTGCTGCTGGTCGGTGACGCGGGCGGGATGGTGAATCCCTTCAACGGCGAGGGCATCGCCTACGCGCTCGAATCCGGTCGGTACGCCGCCGAGATCGCCGTGCAGGCCCTCGCCCGCCCGGATGGTCCGGCGCGGGAGCGGGCACTCGGCCAGTACCCGGAACTCATGCGGGCCCGGTACGGGGGCTATTACACCCTGGGCCGGTTCTTCGTCCAGCTTATCGGCAATCCGACGATTATGGCGTTCGGTACCCGCTACGGGTTGCCGAGACCGGTCCTCATGCGTTTCGTTCTCAAGATCATGGCAAATCTCACCGACCCCCGGGGAGGGGATGCGATGGACCGGCTGATCAACGCGATGACCCGGCTCGCTCCCGCGGCCTGACGTGTCCGAAATGGCCACTGGTTCCGCGGACCGAGTCCGGACCGTTCGCGGTCCGTTCACCGGCGAGCCGTTTCACCCCAACGTCCGGTAACAAACTCTCGAAGGAGAGGAGTTCGGCATGCTCTCGAACTATGTGCCGATCCTCGTTCTGCTCGTGATCGCGGCCCTGTTCGCGGTCGGTTCGGTCGCGGCCGGTGCGCTGATCGGCCCGCGCCGGTTCAACCGTGCGAAGATCGACGCATACGAGTGCGGGATCGAACCCTCCCCGGCCCCGGCCGGACCGCAGCGTTTCCCGGTGAAGTACTACAACACCGCGATGCTTTTCATCGTCTTCGACATCGAGATTATCTTCCTCTTCCCCTGGGCGGTCGCCTTCGACAGTCTGGCGGTATTCGGTCTCGGCGCGATGGCGTTGTTCATGGCGACCATTTTCGTCGCGTACGCCTACGAGTGGCGGCGTGGAGGTCTGGAATGGGACTAGAGGAGAAGCTGCCGGGCGGTGTGCTTCTCGCCAGCGTCGAGAAGCTCGCCAACTGGTCACGGCGCTCGTCGCTGTGGCCGGCGACCTTCGGGTTGGCCTGCTGCGCGATCGAGATGATGTCGACGGGAGCCGGCCGCTACGACCTGTCCCGATTCGGCATGGAGGTCTTCCGGGCCAGCCCGCGTCAGGCCGATCTCATGATCGTTGCCGGCCGGGTGAGTCAGAAGATGGCGCCGGTGCTGCGGCAGATCTACGACCAGATGCCCGAGCCCAAGTGGGTGCTGTCGATGGGTGTCTGCGCCAGCAGCGGCGGCATGTTCAACAACTACGCGATCGTGCAGGGCGTGGACCACATCGTCCCGGTCGACATGTACCTCCCCGGCTGCCCACCGCGGCCGGAGATGCTCATGGATGCCATCATCAAGCTGCACGAGAAGATCCTCGCCGGTCCGATCTCTGGCCGGATCGAGCACACGAAGATCGGCTCCTCGCCGTATCCGAAACCCATCGAGGTGGCCACGGCCCGGGCCGGTCTGCCGGAGGGCGCGTTCGACACCCGGACCCTCTCGGTGAACGACCGCAAGCGCTTCTCGATCCCGGCCGGGGCGCCGGCGCCGACGGGTAGCGGGGCGGTCGAACCCGCCCTGGACACTCGCCGCCCCGCGGCCCTCGCGCCGCCGTCGGTGTTCGGGCGCGCCAAGCGGATACCGGTCGACCCCAAGCCGAGTGACGAGGCCCGGGCGCATGGGCCCGGTCCGACCACCGAGAGCATCGGCGATGTCGACGGTCCGGATCGGGGGAGCTAGGCAGTGAGCGACGAGAGCACAGCCTCCGCCGACCTGGTACCGGGCGCCGCCGGCGTGCCCGGCGGCCCGGGTGGGCAGCGCCGTGACGCGTTCGGCGCCGGTGACAGCGGTGACACCTCCGGGTTCGGCGGGCTCGTGACGCCCGTTCCGGTCCTGAGCTCCACCGCCCGCCCGTTCGGTGACGCCGACGCCGACGCCGTCTACGACGCGCTCGAACGTGCCTTCCCCCAGCTCGGCGACGCCGTCGAACGGGTGGTGGTGGACCGCGGGGAGCTGACCGTCCACGTGCGCCGGGAGAGCCTCGTCGCCGTCGGGCAGACCCTGTGCGACGACCCCGACCTGCGGTTCGAGCTGCTGTCCTCGCTGTCCGGCGTGGACTACCCGGACGACGTCACCGGCCGTCGCCTGCACTCGGTGGCCCACCTGACCTCGATGACGCACCGTCGCCGGGTCCGGGTCGAGGTGTCCGTCACCGATGCCGATCCCACCGTGCCGAGCCTGACCTCGGTGTGGCCCACCGCGGACTGGCACGAGCGCGAGACCTACGACATGTTCGGCATCGTCTACACGGGTCATCCGGGCCTGACCCGGATCATGATGCCGGACGACTGGATCGGGCACCCGCAGCGCAAGGACTACCCGCTGGGGGGCATCCCCGTCGACTACAAGGGTGCCACGATCCCGCCGCCGGACGAGCGCCGGAGCTACTCGTGATCCCGCGTCCGGCCCCGGCCGGCCGGCGGCACCGCCAAGGCGATATCCCACGAGGCGACATCCCACGAGGCGACATCCGAGGTTCGCTATGACGACCAACACGTCGACTTCCTCCACCACGGACGATCTGACCACCGGGGCTCCCGACGGCACCGGGGCCCCCGACGGCGCGAACGGCGTCGGGGGCCCGACCGGGACTGTCGGCGGACCCGGGGAGCATCCGGCCTACGAGGCCGGCTTCACTGAGTCGGCGAACGGGCGGCTCTACACCGTCACCGGCAGCGACTGGGAGCAGATCCTCGGCGTCGGCGAGGAGGAGAACGAGCGGATCGTCGTCAACATGGGGCCGCAGCACCCGTCGACCCACGGGGTGCTCCGCCTGGTCCTGGAGATCGAGGGCGAGACGGTCACCGAGACCCGCCTCGTCATCGGCTACCTGCACACCGGCATCGAGAAGAGCTGTGAGTACCGCACCTGGACTCAGGCGGTCACCTTCCTCACCCGGGCGGACTACCTCTCGCCGCTGTTCAACGAGGCGGCCTACTGCCTGTCGGTGGAGAGGCTGCTGGGCATCACCGAGCAGGTACCCGAGCGGGCCACGGTGATCCGGGTGATGGTGATGGAGCTCCAGCGGATCGCCTCGCACCTGGTGTGGCTCGCGACCGGCGGCATGGAGCTCGGCGCCACCACCGCCATGATCTTCGGTTTCCGGGAGCGGGAGAAGGTCCTCGACCTGCTCGAGCTCATCACCGGGCTGCGGATGAACCACGCCTACATCCGGCCCGGGGGCCTCGCCCAGGATCTCCCCGACGGCGCCGAGCGGGCCATCCGGGCGTTCCTCGCCGACATGCCGAAGCGGATCAGGGAGTATCACGCGCTGCTCACCGGCCAGCCGGTCTGGAAGGCCCGGATGGTCGACGTCAACGTTCTCGACGCGGCCGGCTGCATCGCGCTGGGGACCACGGGCCCGGTGCTGCGCGCCGCGGGCCTGCCGTGGGACCTGCGCAAGACCATGCCCTACTGCGGCTACGAAACCTACGAGTTCGACGTGCCGACCGCGCTGGAGGGCGACTCCTTCGCCCGCTACCTGGTGCGGCTGGAGGAGATGGGCGAGTCACTCAAGATCGTTGAGCAGTGCCTGGACCGGCTGCGTCCCGGCCCGGTCATGGTCGCCGACAAGAAGATCGCCTGGCCGTCCCAGCTTTCTGTCGGGTCCGACGGGACGGGCAACTCACTCGCGTACATCCGGAAGATCATGGGGACCTCGATGGAGGCCCTGATCCATCACTTCAAGCTGGTGACCGAGGGATTCCGCGTCCCGGCCGGTCAGGTCTACACCCAGATCGAGTCGCCGCGCGGCGAGCTCGGCTACCACGTGGTCAGCGACGGCGGCACGAGACCCTTCCGCGTCCACGTGCGGGATCCAAGCTTCGTCAACCTGCAGGCCGTCCCGGCGCTGACCGAGGGCGGCCAGGTGGCGGACGTGATCGTCGGGGTCGCCTCAGTCGACCCGGTACTCGGGGGAGTTGATCGTTGATGGCGTTCTCGCCGGAGACCCATGCGGCCGCGCAGGAGATCATCGCCAGGTACCCAGCCGGCCGATCCCGTTCGGCCCTGCTCCCGCTGCTGCACCTGGTACAGGCCGAGCAGGGGTGCGTGACCGCGCAGGGCGTCGCGTTCTGCGCGGACGTGCTGGGCATCACCCGGGCCGAGGTCGGCGCGGTGGCGACCTTCTACACGATGTACAAGCGGCATCCGGTCGGGGACTACCTCGTCTCGGTCTGCACGAACCTGTCGTGCGCGCTGCTCGGTGGCGAGGACGTCTACGAGCGGGTCTCGAAGCTCCTCGGGGTCGGCCATGACGAGACGACGCCGGACGGGTCGATCACCCTCGAGCACGCCGAGTGCCTCGCGGCCTGCGACTACGCACCGGTCATGACGGTGAACTACGAGTTCTACGACCAGGTCGACCCCGACTCCGCCCAGGCGATCGTCGAGGACCTGCGAGCGGGGCGGCGGCCGGCGCCGACCCGCGGCGGTCCGCTGTGCTCGTTCGCCGAGGTCTCCCGCCAGCTCGCCGGGTTCGGCGATCCGAGACCGGAGGGCGTCGCGGGCCCGGGGATCGGCGAGCCGTCGGTCGTGGGTCTCCTCGTGGCCGAGGCTGCCGGCTGGAGCGCCGAGCAGGCGCCCGCGCCGCTGGTCACCCACGGCGTGGTGGCCGCCGCGGCGCCGCCGCGGCGGCCCCACCGCCTGGGTGACCAG
>NZ_CDWWXB010000120.1:0-5201 GCF_977971855.1 Frankia sp. CoWAU3
AACAGGCCGTCACACCACGCGACCTTCGCGCAGCCCTGGGCATACCCCCAGCAGGCCGGGCAGCGGGCAGCGGGGCTGGACTGCTGGGCGGGCCGGCACCGACGAGGATCGGAGCGCCTTCGCCTGCCACGTGGCGGGACTGTGGAGCATGCGAGCGGCGCGGTCGGACAGCCTTGCCGCTCGGAACCGAGCCGCCCTGGCGCGCAGCTATGCCGCGTGGCACCTGAGGTGACCAGGACCGGTACGGCCACGAGGAGTCCCGTGATCTCGTCGTCTAGGCTACAGACGTGCTGCACTACTTCTTCACCGGGCTTCTGGTGGCGATGTCCGTCCTGATCGCCTGGTTCTCCGGTTACGTGGTCTACAAGCTGTACGAGGGTCAGCGTTGAGCGCCGGGAAGCGGTCCGCGGCCGGATCGCCGCGGTCCGACACGGCGACGAGCACCGTTGATCTGCACGCCAGCCTGCTACCACTGGCCTTCCTCGTCGGGACCTGGCGGGGCGAGGGGGTCGGCGGCTACGAGGGCCTGGACGGATTCCACTACGGCCAGGAGATCACCTTCGCCGCGGACGGCCGCCCGGCGCTGGGATACGTGTCGCACACCTGGTGGGCGGACGAGCCCCGGGACGGCCGCGAGCCCGGCAGCCCGCTGGCGACCGAGACCGGGTTCTGGCGGGTCCAGCCCGGAGAGGACGGAAAGCCGGTCGTCGAGGTGATGCTGGCCCACCCGTTCGGCATCGCCGAGATCTACGTCGGCACGGTGACCGGCACCCGTATCGATCTCGATCACAACGTCCTGATCCGCACCGCCACCGCCCGTGACGTCACCCGGTCGGTGCGGCTCTACGGCCTGGTCGAGGGCGGCGATCTCGCCTACGCGATCGACATGGAGGCCGAGGGCAAGCCGATGCAGTCACACCTGTCCGCCCGCCTGCACCGCGTGTCCGACTGAGCCGACTCCGCGGGGGCATCTCCAGCTGCCCGTCTACCAAGAGGTGCCCGTCCACCAAGAGTCACACTTTATTCACGGTATGACGGAGCCTTTGCGGAAGACATCGCACGCGCAACGACAGACCACGAACGGAACACGCGAAAACCTGTTCGGGCCTTCCCGGGATGCGCTTTCATGATCACATGATGGCAGAGTCCGACGTACTCTTCGCGGTCGTCCTTTTCGCCGCCGCCGGCCAGCGTGCGGTCGACCGGATCATCGCGCCGTTCCCCGATCGGGGCTCCGCAATGGCGTTTGCCCGCGACAACGGTCTGCACTGTTTCTCGATCGGCCCGATGGCCTTCGCCGTACCGACCACGGTTCCGCCACCGGCGAGCACCGTTTCGGCTGTCGTGTCACCGGCGGGAAACAACCGCGGTGGCCAGGTCCGGGCATGAGCACGGGGGCAACGTGAGCACGGGGACAGCGGGAGAAACCCGCTGTCCCCGCCCGGCGAAGGAACGCGACGTCAGGCCGCGACCTCGACCTGGGTGTCGACCGGCTCACCCTGACGGGCGACGACCTTGCGCTCGCCGGTCGCGCCGGGGACAAGAGCCCGGACGGTCCACTGCCCCGGCCGCGCGAAGAAACGAAACTGACCCGTCGCGGACAACGGAACCTCGGCGGTGAAATCGCCGCCTTCGTCCAGCAGCCGGGCATAACCGGTCGAAACCGGCTCCCCGCCCTGCACCACGACCCCCTGGATCACGGTTTCCTTGGCCACGTCAATTCCCTCCACAGATGGTCCACCGCTGGTGGCGCCGCACATGGCTCACGCGCCCTTCTCGATCGGCACGCCGACGAGCGAGCCGTACTCGGTCCACGAACCGTCGTAGTTTTTCACGTTCGGCAGGTCGAGCAACTCGTGCAGCGCGAACCAGGTGTGCGCCGAACGCTCGCCGATACGGCAGTAGGCGATGATGTCCCTGGACAGGTCGACCCCGGCCTCGGTGTAGAGGCCGGTCAGCTCGTCATTGCTCTTGAACGTGCCGTCCTCGTTCGCGGTCTTCGCCCACGGAATGTTCTTCGCCGTGGGGATGTGCCCGGCCCGCTGGGACTGCTCCTGCGGCAGGTGCGCGGGAGCGAGCAGCCTGCCGGAGAACTCGTCGGGCGACCGGACGTCCACCAGGGCCTTCTCGCCGATCGCGGAGATGACCTCCTCACGGAAGGCCCGGATGTCGGTGCGCGGCTCCGGGGCGGTGTAGCTGGTGGGCTGACGCGGGGTGACCTCGGTGGTCAGCTCACGGCTGTCGAGCTCCCACTTCTTGCGACCACCGTCGAGCAGGCGGACGTCGGCGTGGCCGTAGAGGCTGAAGTACCAGTATGCGTATGCGGCGAACCAGTTGTTGTTCCCGCCGTAGAGCACGACGATGTCGTCGTTCGAGATCCCCTTCTCGGAGAGAAGCTTCTCGAACTGCTCCCTGTTGATGAAGTCACGAATGACCGGGTCCTGAAGTTCGGACTTCCAGTCGAGACGCACCGCCCCCGGGATGTGCCCCTTGTCGTACGCGGAGACGTCCTCGTCGACCTCGACCAGGACGACCTTCGGGTCGTTACGGTTCGCTTCGACCCACGAGGCGTCGACCAGCGCCTTCTCACGACTCATGTGCGTGCTCCTTTCACGGCTATCGATTGGAGAAAAAGATACAGCTGGCACCCGAGACAGAACTCGAACGCCGCATTGAGGAGGGCCGCCACGAAGGCCAGGGCCACCGCGACGTAACCGAGTGCCGGCATCCCCACGAAGAATCCCACGAGACCCACGACACCGAAGATCGCGCCGACCAGCTGGGCGAACCGGGGCGGCGCGGCGTCCTCGGTGGCGGCAGGCGGCCCCAGCCTCGGCCGGATCAGGGAACGGAACACCAGCCCGTAGGGCGCGTGCCGGACCCCGGCCACCGCCCCCACCCCGAACACCACGGTCTGCGCGAGCAGCAACCAGCGGCTGCCGGCGAGCAGTATCACGGCGAGCATGATCGTGGTGACGGCAGCGGCGAACCGCATCCCGCGAGGATCTACCACGAGAGCCTTCTCCTGACTTCCGGCTTGGACTACCCGCTCGGACGTGGCGATGCACCGGGGCCAGCCGATCACGGCTGAGGAACATCAACCCACGATCAGGAAAGACAACACAGACAGCTGTGTACGCGGCACAGATCGACCGCGCGGCGCTTCACAAGCTGTATCTGGGGCATGGCTCGTGTCACGGTAGCAGTGAACGTCACGTCTGTGTTAACCCGCCGACGATGAATCCGAAGGATCACCATCTGCCCGATTGATCCCATCGGAAACGATCTCTTCGAGAGTGGCGAACACCGCCGCACGCGTCGGCGGGGCACCGCTCGCGCGCCGCACCTCCCTGCCATGACCGTCAACGATCAGTACCGTCGGAGTCCGCCTGATCCCCAGCCGACGGACGAGGTCGAGATGCGCCTCCGCATCAACCTCGACGTGGCGTACCCCGGGCACGACCTCGGCAACCCCTGCCAGCACCCGACGGGTGGACCGGCAGGGAGCGCAGAACGCCGTGGAGAACTGCAGCAGCGTCGCCCGATCCCCCATCGTCTCGCCCAGCGACGCGAACTCGGCCCGCAGCCCGCCGTCTACCGGCCGGAACCGTCCGTCCCGGGCCCGCATGAGCACCCCCAGCCCGAGAGCAACCACGGTCGCCACCGACAACACCCACATTCCGGTCACGGCTTCTACAGCATCCGACAGGCCCCGGCTCTTCCCGTCCAGGCCCCGCCGCGGCCCGACGATCGACTCACGCGGGCAGATGCCGGCCGACGAAATACACCAGTGGCGCCGCGGAGGCCAGCGGCAGGATGGCGGTGAGCAGGACGTCCGCGACCAGCGCCGAGGTGGCGACCGGGCCGACCCGCGGCTCGGCGTCCCGGGCCCGCGCCAGCAGCAAATCGATGACGGCGGCCACGGCCGCTCCCGCCACGGCGATCGCGACGGCGGCCCCCACCGCCAGACGATCGGGGTCGAGGGCACCGAAGCCGGCCCCCAGCGCCGCGCCGACCAGAACGCCGACCGCCCCGGCCAGCACCACCGGAACGCCCGCCCATCCCACCAGCCGGCCCGCCACGACCGTGCCACCCGCGCCGAGGAGGCCGGCGATGACCAGCAGATCGGCCGGATGGTGCGCGCCGGACCCGGAACGCAGCGCAAGGTAACCGGCGAAAAGCGCACAGAAAATGATTCCACTCAGCGCCGCGGCGAGATCCGCACCGACCCGCACGGCAGGACCGGGCGGCGGACTCGAACCGTTGGCAGACACCGGACTCGAACCATTGGCAGACACCGAGCCTGCCCCGGAGACGGGAGCTGACCGGCGTCGGGCGAGCTGGTAGAGGATCACAACCGCCACGGCGATCCCGACGACGCCGGCCAACGATCCGTAGCTGGGCCGGTCCGAGGCCAACAGGACCACGTCACCGAGGACACCCCAGGCCGCCACGAGCAGGGTGGTACCGGTCGACGCCCGGAGCATCCGGACCCAGGCCCAGGCAAACGCGATCTGTTCGACGATGAGGACCGCCGCGAGGGCTCCCGTGCCGAGGGCTGCGGCCGCCATCACCAGGCCGGTAGCCACCAGGGCCGCCAACGGCAAAGCACCCGGCGCCCATCGGGCTGCGGGGATGGAGGCAGCCTCGTCCGGGACGAGGACGCCATGGGGCGTGCCGGGATCGCCTGCGCTCACCGGGCCATGCTGTCATGTCCGGCTCGGGCGGCTCACGTCGCGCCGTCCCAGCCGGGCGCGACCCCGGGTCGGGCGGCGAGGACCTCCGCGTCAACGGTCTCCCCAGCGGCGATGGCCTCCGGACCGACGATCTCCGGACCGACGACGAACAGCGTCATCCCCCGGCGAAAGGTGAGAGGGCCTCGACTACGCAACCGTCACGCAGGATGACCCCCGCCGGATCCCGCCGGCCCACGGGCTGGTCGTCGACGAGGTAGGAGCACCGTCGCAGCAGCGCCGGCAGGGTCCCGCCGTGGCGGGCCGCGACGACATCGAGCAGAGCGGCCAGCGTATCCGCGCCGATCTCCTCCTGGGACACCCCCGCGGCGTCCCTGGCGGCGGCCCAGTAGCGGACGGTCACCCGCGCGATCGACGCGGGCCGGCCCGCCCCTGCGGTCTCGTCCGTCACCGTCCTTCCGGCCCTTCGTCCGTCCTCGCGGCGGCGGTCCTCGCCGTCCTCGCCGT
>NZ_CDWWXB010000120.1:5380-7240 GCF_977971855.1 Frankia sp. CoWAU3
GGTGCGACCGAACCAACTATCTTCACCGGAGGAGCTGGAATTGGTACGAACGCGTGGGGGCCGATACGCACCCGTAACAGACGCCGTGCCACCATCCGGCCGGTGGGCCGCTCTGCCAGCCGATGGATCCGGCGCATTCGAGCGGTGTCCCGCACGAACCACCGGCTGGTCGCGCTCGCATTGGCTACCGCCTCCGGGGGATGCCGACGGCGATGGCTGTGGGCGGGCTCCCCCACCTGGATCAGCACGCCGTGCCGCGGCACGGCGGCACCGTCCACCGACCATCCCACCGACCATCCCGTGAGGCAGACCCGCTGGTAGCCGAGTCGACGGGCCACGCCGGCAGCCACGCCGACGTCCGCACCGACATCCAGCACCTCGGGGTCACCGAAAGTGCACAGTCTGGTGGATCGGTCGTACGCTTGCAGATCCATGACCTGGACATCGGGATGTGGACGTAATCCGACCATCACTGTTTGCAGCGCCAGGCGTGACGTCGAACAGGGGAAGCCATGGGTGACCACTACAGCCAGATTGCGTGACGCACCGGGCACCCAACCACTCCAGTGATCATGACTCGTGGTCGGGATCTCACCATCCGCCGTAGGTAGTGGCCCGTAGACGGTAGGAGCCGAGTAGGACACTCCGCTATCCTCCCCACATACCGGCCTTCGTTTCATGCCCATGACGGTCGTGAGACGCCCAGCGCCGGGCATCGAGTTACTCACCGGGTCGACGCTGCCCCACCACCACACCACCTGGAGGAGTCGTCTTGAGCGTCGTCCTTTTGCTCACCAACGCCCCCGGTCCGTCCGCCGAGTCGTTTCCGTCGCTTGGGCTTCTCACCCACACCGTACGGGTCGCCCCGCTCGAGGCGAGCGCGCTGCTGGACGCCCCGCCGGTGGATGTGATCGTGGTGGATGGCCGCCGGGAGCTTGTGATCGCCCGCGGTCTGTGCCGGCTACTACGCACCACCGGGCTCACCACGCCGCTGCTGGCGCTGGTGACCGAGGGTGGGCTGGCGGCGGTGTCCGCGGACTGGGGGGTTGACGACGTCGTCCTCGATTCCGCGGGTCCCGCCGAGGTCGAGGCCCGGTTGCGGCTGGCCATCGGTCGAGTCGCCGCCGCCGGCGGCACGGCCGAAGCCGGTGTCATCCGGTCCGGCGACCTGTCGGTCGACGAGACCACCTACTCGGCCAAGTTGCGGGGCCGGCCGCTTGAGCTCACCTTCAAGGAGTTCGAGCTGCTGAAGTACCTCGCGCAACACCCGGGCCGGGTCTTCACCCGCGCCCAGCTGTTGCAGGAGGTCTGGGGTTACGACTACTACGGCGGCACCCGCACGGTGGACGTCCACGTCCGGCGGCTGCGAGCGAAGCTCGGCCCCGAGCACGAAGCGATGATCGGTACTGTTCGGCACGTCGGGTACAAGTTCGTCGCGCCGCCCATCGCGCCGCTACCGGAGAACACCCCCGGGGAGATCGGCCGTGACGAGTCCCGGACCCCCGAGCGGGTCTGACGTCACCGCGGACACCCGTCCGCCGCGTGGCATCCCGGCATCCCGGCACCCCGGGCACCGCCAGTAGGACGGCATCGCCGGCGCGAGGCCCAGATCCTGGCTCCAGGAGCCAGGATTCGGCCTCGCGACCTGGGCCTCCCGACCGGGGCCTCCCGACCGCACCGTCGAGGGCCGCCCAGCGTCATACGGTCGTCCGGTGACCTCGCTGAGCTGGCAGCAGACCCTGAGCGCCATGGACGTGGACGACATCGTGAGCCTCCTCGCCGCCGCGGAGCGGGCGGACGGCACCGGGCCGGTGTCCGAGGACGTCCGGCTGGCCCTCCAGCCCGGACTGCGGATCGGCG
>NZ_CDWWXB010000120.1:7580-10555 GCF_977971855.1 Frankia sp. CoWAU3
TGTGACGGTCCGCACCTTCGTCCCCGATCAGGACGACCGGGCCTGGCTGGCCGTCAACGCGGCCGCCTTCGCTGATCATCCGGAGCAGGGCCGGTGGACCCTGGACGATCTGGCCCGGCGCCGGGCCGAGCCGTGGTTCGACCCGCGTGGCTTCTTCCTCGCCGAGCACGACGGCGCACTCGTCGGCTTCCACTGGACGAAGGTGCACGAGACCGACCAGACGCCGCCACGGAACGCGCAGCCGGGGCCCATCGGCGAGGTCTACGTGGTGGGCGTGCTCCCGGGCGCGGGCGGCGCGGGACTCGGCCGGGCACTCACCCTGATCGGCCTGCGGCATCTGCAGGCCGAGGGGCTCGACTCGGTCCTGCTGTACGTGGACGAGGACAATGTCCGCGCCGTGCGGATGTACACCGGACTCGGCTTCATCACCTACGTCCGCGACGTCTCCTACCACTGGGAGAGGCCGTCCACGGGTTGATCCGGCCTGGGCCCGGAAGGCCCCCGTGGCTCAGGCGCCCTGACGGGTCGCCAGGCCGCGCACGGGGGCGGAGTCGCCGTGATCGACGTCTATCACGGCACTCAGGTTCGTGACATGCAGCAGGCGGTGGGCGTCCTCGTTGAGGTTACGCAGCACGAGACGGCCACCGGCCGACCGCTGACGCTGGTGGGCGAACAGGATGACCGCCAACCCCTGCGAGTCGAGGAAGCTCACCTGCTCCAGATCCACGATGATCTCTTTTACTCCGGCGACCCGTGCGTCGAGCAGTGCCTCGCGCAGGGGATCCAGGGACGAATAGTCGATGTCGCCAGCCGGATGCACGACGATGGCATCACGGTCGGTCACCTCAACCCGCACGCTTGGCTCCATGGCTCCGCTTGCGACCGGACGGCGTGAGCGCCACGAGAAGCCGGCCGGGCTGCCTCCCGTGTCGCGCCGCGCCTTTGGGCAAGCGCGACCATGGCCCCGTACCCCGACCGAGGTGCTTCCACACGCGGCCGACCCTCGCCAGGGGCGACTTCTCATCGCGCGTCCGTCAGCACGCTTGTCCGCGCCCCGCCCGTCGTCATCCGCCCGTCGTCATCCGCCCGTCCGTCCCGCATGCTCCCCGCCGCGCGGGATGGGATGACGAGCTGCCCGATGAGAGCGTCTACGCATGGACATCGACCCGCCCCGGACCCCGCCCCGGACCCCGGATGACACTCCCCCGGACGTCATCACCTTCATCGGCCGGATCGACGGCACGGTCATCACCGTGGGAACGCAGCCCAGCGTCCCGCGGAGAACCCCGGTCGTCGTTCTCCGCACCCAGTCGGCCCTGCTCGACGTTCTCTGCGTCGCGCATCTCGTGCCGGACGAGGCGCACCGGCTCGCCGCCCTGTTGTCCAGCGCCGCGCTCTCCAGCGTGGGGCGCTCCGCGTCCCGGCTCTCCGGCGCTGCACCGCCGCCTGCCGACCTCGCCTGCGGGGTCCGCTCGCGGCACATCATCTCCGCTGGGGAAGGATCGAGCGCCGCGGAGCTCCGTCACGCGCTGGCTCTGCTACCGGCGGGGGCACGGCTCGTCGATTTCGTCTCCGACACCGACGTCGCCCTCATCTTCAGCGTCGACGATCCACCCTGGCCGACGATCAATCTGGGCGGGGGGCCGTCCGGGTGACCGAAGGTCCGAGGCCTGACCATGCGCCGCTTTGATCATCGAAAGGACGGCCAGAGCCGTGAGGGCAGCAGGCTGATCCTACAGGCACCCAGCAGGGGCAGACACCCGACAGGCCACGCCGCCGTCCCGGCCAGGTCCGGAATCCCACGAGGAGGAGCACTAGCTTCACCGAGAGTGATTGATCGTACAAGTCTGTTCGCATCCCCGGCCCAGGACAGCCCGACGACGCCGGTAGCGACACCGATGACGCTCGCCCGCGCCGCCACCGGACTGCGCCCAGTAATCAACGCTACCGGCGTCCTGCTCCACGGAGGGCTCGGCCGAGCTCCCCTGTCCGCGGCCGCCCGCGCGGCCCTCGACCTGGCAGCCGGCACGACCGACCTCGAGCTCGACCTCGGGACCGGACGGCGAGGACGACGAGGACGTACCGCCCTGGCCGCGTTGGCAGCCGCGGTGCCCGCGGCGGCGGGCGTGCACATCGTCAACAACAACGCGGCAGGGCTGATCCTCGCGGTGACGGCGCTGGCCGGGCGGCGGGAGATCGTGGTGAGCCGCGGGGAGCTGGTGGAGACGGCGGACGGGTTCCGGCTGCCCGAACTGCTGGTCTGCACCGGGGCTCGACTGCGGGAAGTCGGCACCACCAACCGCACGACGCTCGGGGACTACGCCGACGCGATCGGGCCGGGGACCGGGCTCGTGCTGCACGTGCATCCGTCCAGCTATCAGGTGGTGGGGCTGACTGACACCCCTGCGATCAACGATCTTGCCGCGCTCTGCGCCGATTTCGAGATCCCTCTCGTCGGTGACTGCGGCTCCGGGCTGCTGCACCCCGAGCCGCTCCTCGCCGATGAACCCGACGTCACGACCTGGCTCGGCTTCGGCGTCAACGTGGTCACGACCAGCGCGGACAAGCTGCTCGGCGGGCCTCAGTGCGGCCTGCTGCTGGGACGTGCCGACCTGATCGACCGGATACGTCGGTATCCGATGGCCCGGGCAATGCGGGCCGGAAAGCTCACGCTCGCCGCGCTGGAAGCCACCCTCAGCCATCCCGACTCCCCGGTCAGGCAGGCGTTGCACGCCCGACCGGAACGGCTGACGACGCGGGCCGAGACGCTCGCCGCGTGGCTACGGCGTTCGGGCATCGCAGCCTCGGCTGTGGCGAGTCGTGCGGTCGTCGACGGTGGCGGGGGTGGATCGTCGCCGCTGCCGAACGACGCCGCATTCCGTCGATCTGGCAGCCACCGGCGCGAGGGCGCACAAGACGAAGACGGCATGGCCCCGGCGGGCCCGGAAGGCGGTCTGACGATCAGAGGGTTCGGC
>NZ_CDWWXB010000121.1:0-9998 GCF_977971855.1 Frankia sp. CoWAU3
ACACGTTCCGTCGCCCATGCGGTGGAGCGGATGACGATCGTGCCGTTGATCGCAGGGGCGATCTTCCAGCTCAGCACGGGCATCGCGAACATCGCGCAGTGGTACCGGTTCAACTTCTTCTTCACCGTGACCCATTACTGGGTCGCCTGGATCACGATCGGCGCGCTGGTCCTCCACATCGTCGCGAAGCTCACCGTCGTCCGGGCGAATGTGGGCCGCCGCCGCCATGAGCGCGCGCACCCGGCCGTCACCACCATGGCCGGCGTCACCACCATGGCCGGCGTCACCACCATGGCCGGCGTCACCCCGGGGACTGGCGGTCTGACGCGGCGCGGCCTCGGCCTCGCGACGGGGACCGCAGCCGGGGTGATCGTGGCGACGACCGCCGGTCAGTCGGTCCCGGGCCTGGCCCGGCTGGACCTGCTCGCGCCGCGGCGGCCCGACATCGGCCCGCAGGGGCTCCCGGTGAACCGCACGGCGCGAGCCGCGCGGGTCACCTCCCTCGCCCGTGACCCCGGGTACCGGCTGGAGGTGGTCGGTCCGCGCCGGGTGGTGTACACCATCGAGGAGCTGTACGCGCTGCGTCGGTACAGCTCGAAGCTGCCGATCACCTGCGTCGAGGGATGGGCCGCGGACGCCACCTGGCACGGGCCGCGGCTGCGGGATCTGCTGGACGCCGCCATGATCCCCGCCGACGCGACGGTCCGGGTCGAGTCCCTCGAGGCCCGCGGGGGCTACCGGGCAAGCGACGTCAACCCCTCGCACGCCAGGGACTCGTTGACCCTGCTCGCGACCGGAGTGAACGGCGCCGACCTCGACCTCGATCACGGTTATCCGGCCCGGCTCATCGCGCCGAACCGGCCCGGGGTCCTCCAGACGAAATGGGTACATCGGGTGGTGATGGTGTGAACGCCGTCGTGCTGCGCGGTGTCGCGGTGGCGGCCGGGCTGGCCGCGATCGGTTACGGGGTCGACGGCGTGCTCACCCACCAGCAGGCCACCCGGCTGCCGAACACCGTGGTCTGGCTGATCGGCGGGGTCCTGGTCCATGACGCGTTGCTCGTGCCCGCGACGATGCTCGTCGGCTTCCTGCTCACCCGGTTGGTCCCACCGCCCTACCGGTCCGTCGCACAGGGCGCACTGCTGGTGAGTGCGGCGGTCGCCCTGTCGTCGCTACCGCTGTGGCGTGGCTACGGTGGGGACCCTGGGAACCCGACGGTGAACCCACTGCCGTACGGACGCAACCTCGCGCTCGTTCTCGGAGTGGTCTGGGCCGGCGCGGCGGCCCTCATGGTGAGTCGGGCGGTCCGCGCCCGGCGGGGAATCATCCAATCGGGAGACGCCGGCGCAGCGCGGCGAAGTGCCGACCGGCGTCGCACCAGGTCCGGGTGATCAGCAGTCCGGCGTCCGGCGCGATGCCGGTCAGATCGTCCCCGTCCACCAGGCACCAGGAGAAGGGCCGCGACACCCGGCCGGTTGCGTCCTCCAGCCGGACCCGCATCGGACCGGTCCGGGTGCCCGGCGGTTCGAGTTCGACGAGCACCCGGCCGGAGGGGGCGAGGAGTTCCCCGGCCCGGCGCAACAACCGGGTCGGGTCGCCGCCGATGCCGATGTTTCCGTCTGCAAGCAGCAGCACGGCCCATCGTCCCTCGGCAGGCACCCGGCCGAACACGTCCCGCCGTAGTGCCGGCACACCGGCCCGCCGGGTCAGGTGCACCGCGAACGGCGCGACGTCGATGCCGAGGGCCGGCACCCCGCGGGCCGCGAGCGCGGCCGCGAGCCGGCCGGGCCCGCAGCCGACGTCGAGGGTCGGGCCGCCACAGTGACGCAACAACGACAGATCCCCCGGGGACAGCGCCCCGGTGGACCAGGTGGGCGGGGTCGACGCCGCCGGGGACAGGGTGCCACGCCAGCGGTTCACCGGCAGCGGGTCGCGTCGCCCGTCGGGACGGCGCATCCACAGCTGTCCACCGGCGGAGCGCAGTCCCGCCTCGTAGACGGTCGTCGGTCCCCACCGGCCGTCGGGGACGCCGGTCAACACGCGGTGGCCCGGCCGGCGGCGATGCGATCCCCATGCGTGGCGCGCAGCGCCGCGGCGAAGCGTCCACCGGGCACGAGCCGGGCGACCGCGTCGGCGTCGGCCATGGTGTCGACGTCGCGCACCGTCGGCAGGGTTGTGACCGTCAGGCCGGCTTCGGACAGGCGGGCCTGCTGTCGTGCGCCGGTGTCCGGGCGCGAGGTCGGCACGCCACGGAGAAGATCGCCGTCGGGGGTGGTCAGGCCGAGTGCCCACCATCCCCCGTCCGCGGCGGGACCGAACACCGCGTCGGTCGCGTGCAGCGCGTGGCAGGCGGAGGCGAGCAGGGCTGCGGTCACCTGGGGAGTGTCCATCCCGATGAGCAGGGTCGGCTCGGTGCCGGCGTCGAAGGCGGCACCGAGCCGGACGTCGAACGGCCCCGACACCTGCGGCATCACTTCGATCGCGATTCGTGCGCCCGGGGTTCGTCCGGCCGGGATTCGTGCGAACGAGGTCTCCAGCCATGGGCCGACCGCGCCGTCGAGGACGAGGACCGGGCGCAGTGCGTCGAACCCGGGCAGGCGAGTCAGCTCCTCAACCGCGGCCAGCGTGTCCGCGAGCGCGGCCGCCGCGACGGCCGCCGCCTGGTCCGGGCGCAGGGGCGGCGTCAGGCGGGTCTTGACCCGCCCGGGTACCGGCTCCTTCGCCATCACGAGCAGCCTCACCGGAGGCCTCGCCAACAGGGCGGACATGTCCCGGGCCGTCCGGGCGGCGCCGAGCGGTGTCCCGGTCACCTTGGAGCGCCCGACCCGAGGGGTGTAGGCCACGTCGGTCTCGACTATCCGCCAACCGGCCTGGGCCGCCCGCAGCAGCAGTTCCAGCGGATAGCCGAACCGGCGGTCGGCGACGGGCAGTCGGAGCAGGTCCTCCCGGCGGGCCACCCGCATCGGGCCCAGATCATGGACGGGAACGCCGCAGCGGCGCAGCCGCCCGGCGACCACCGCGTTCCCGAGTCGGGCGTGCGGCGGCCAGGCCCGCATCGAGGTCGGGCGACGGCGACCGAGAACCAGATCGGCCCGGCCGGCCAGCAGCTGCGTGACGAGACCGGGAAGCTCGGCGGGGTCGAGGGATGCGTCCGCGTCGCACACGCCGACCACGTCGGCGTCCGCGGCGAGCAGCCCGGCGTGCACGGCGGCGCCGTAGCCGCGCTCAGGCACGTCAACGACGACCGCCCCGCGTTCCAGCGCCACCTGGCGGGAGCCGTCGCGCGATCCGTTGTCCGCGACAATCGGCCGATAGTCGACGGGCATCCGGTCCAACACCCAAGGTAGCGCCCCGGCCTCGTCCAGGCAGGGCAGGACGACGTCGACGGAGGCCCCGATCCCACTACGTTGCGTGAACATGATCGGGACTGTAGTGCCGTCCACGCGTGATCAACCCTTACGAAACAAGGAATGCCCGGGTCCCGTCCGGCGGCTCGGCACGGACACGACGACGAGCATGACGAGCATGACGAAGCGGAGCATTACGAAGCGGAGACATCCGAGCCGATCATGGCCGGGACGGCCGTCGCCTTACCTATCGTGGCTGGGTGGCCCGTGTGCTCGTCGTCGACGACGACGTCCTCGTCTCCGAGGTGGTTGACCGCTACCTGCGCAACGCCGGCTTCGACGTCGACCGCGCCGCGGACGGACCCACGGCCCTGCGGGTGGCCGAGACAACCCCACCGGACCTCGTCGTCCTCGACCTGATGCTGCCCGGTCTCGATGGCATCGAGGTGTTCCGCCGGCTCCGGGCGCACCGACCGGTACCAGTGATCATGCTGACCGCACGTGCCGACGAGTCGGATCGCATCACCGGTCTGGAGATCGGCGCCGACGACTACGTGACCAAGCCGTTCTCGCCGCGGGAGCTGACCCTGCGCGTGCAGTCGGTGCTGCGGCGGGCGAACGAGGCGGTGCCGGGCGCGGAAGCCGGCGTCCTGCGGGCCGGCACCCTCGTCGTCGACGCGGCCGCGCGGACCGCCACCCGGCACGGGGTGCCGCTCGGGCTGACGGTGCGCGAGTTCGATCTGCTGGCCTTCCTGCTGCGCCGGCCCGGCCGGGCCTTCACTCGGGGCGAGCTGCTCGAACAAGTGTGGGGATGGAGCTATGGCGACCCCTCGACGGTCACCGTGCACATCCGCCGACTGCGGGAGAAGATCGAGGATGATCCGACCGCGCCCCGGATGCTTGTCACGGTGTGGGGGGTCGGGTACCGCTACGATCCCGGCACCCCGCGCCCCGACAGCACCCCCACCGAACAGGTGGGGGCACCGGACGAGGGACGACACCGAGGATGAGACCCGAGGCGGTGCGGCGGGACGACGACCCTACGGGCGGGCTGCGAGCGAGAGCGAGAGCGAGGCCCCGATGAACGCCGGCCTGGAGGTCATGGGGATCGCGCTCGGCTGTTCGACGGCGGCCGCGCTCACCGGCCTGCCGTTGCTGCGGGCGCTCCGGAAGCGGCCGTTGTGGGCGACAGCAGCGTCATTGAGCGTGATACCGGTCGTAGCGGTGACGGTGGGGGTCGCCGGCACGGCACAGGCAATGTTCCTCTCCGATCATGACTTGCGGGTCGTGCTCATCGTGGTGGTCGTGTCGGCGGTGGTGGCGTCGGCATCCGCGGTGCGCCTGGGTGGCCCGGTCGTGGCGGCGATCGGGACGCTGACCCGGGCGACGGCGGCCCTGGGCGAGCCGGGCTATCGCGGCGCCGGCCGTGTTCCGACCGCCGAGCTCGGCGCGCTGGCGACGACCCTGGACGCGACCCATGTCCGCCTCGTCGAGGCGCGGGAACGGGAACGGGCCCTGGAGGCGAGTCGCCGCGAGTTGGTGGCCTGGATCAGTCATGACCTGAGAACCCCGCTCGCGGGAATCCGGGCGACGGCCGAGGCCCTGCAGGACGGCCTGGTCACGGACGCCGAGACGACGGCCCGCTACCACCGGCTGATGCTCGCCGACGCCGAGCGGCTGACCGGCATGGTCGACGACCTGTTCGAACTGGCCCGGCTGCAGGCCGGTGCGCTGCGGCTGAGCCTGGAGAAGGTGCGCGTCGCCGACGTCGTCTCGGACGCGATCGCCGCGGTGGACCCGATCGCGCGGGCCAAGGGAGTCGTCGTCAACGGGCGGGCCGACCACGCCGGGTACGTTGACGCCGACGCGGCCGAGGTGGGGCGCGTGCTGACCAATCTCCTCGTCAACGCCATCAGGCACACCCCCGACGACGGAACGGTGGAGATCACCGCTACCGCGGACGCCGACCGGACGGTCTTCGCCGTGGCGGACCGGTGCGGCGGCATCCCGCAGGAGGAGCTGCCCCGCGTGTTCGACCTCGGATTCCGGGGCGAGTCGGCCCGGACCCCCGGTGGTGACGACCATCCGCACCAGCCACGGATGCGGTCGGGGATCGGCCTTGCGATCGTCCGTGGCATCGTCGAGGCGCACGGGGGCGACGTCACCGTGCACAACCATCGGGAGGGCTGCCGCTTCGTCGTCGCGCTCCCCGCGTCCTGACGTCCGGACGCCGCCCGGGGTTGCGACGGCACGGGCCGGGCTGGAGACGTTCCGTGGTTCGTAAGATCCGGCGCGTCCCGGCACCGTTAGCGTCGGCGTCATGCGGGTTCTCGTCACCGGTGGCGCAGGCTTCATCGGTTCTCACGTTGTCGACGTGCTGGTCGCGGCGGGCAACGAGGTCAGGATCCTCGACGCCCTGCTTCCGGCGGTACACCGGACGAAGCCCCAGGTCAACAACGCCGCCGAGATGATCGTTGGGGACGTGACCGATCGGGACCAGGCCGCCGAGGCACTGAGCGGGATCGACGTCGTATGCCACCAGGCCGCCATGGTGGGTCTGGGGGTTGATCTGGACGACCTTCCGGCGTATGCCACGAACAACGATCTCGGCACCGCGGTCCTGCTCGCGGCGATGGCCCGCGCCGGAGTGGGGCGACTGGTCCTGGCGAGCTCCATGGTGGTCTACGGCGAGGGTGGTTACCGCTGCCCGACGGACGGACCAGTGCGCCCCGGACCACGGCAGGCCGCCGACCTGGACGCAGGCCGTTTCGAGCCGCCGTGCCCACGGTGCCACCGGCCGCTCGCGCCCATCGTGGTCCACGAGGACGCCCCCCTGGACCCCCGCAACGCGTACGCGGCGACCAAGGTCGCCCAGGAGCATCTCGCGGCGGCGTGGGCGGCGGAAACCGGCGGAACTGCCGTGGCACTGCGCTACCACAACGTCTACGGTCCGCGGATGCCCCGGGACACCCCCTACGCCGGCGTCGCGTCGATCTTCCGCAGTGCGCTGGAACACGGGCGGGCCCCGCGGGTCTTCGAGGACGGCCGGCAGCTGAGGGATTTCGTGCACGTCCACGACGTCGCGCGGGCTAACCTGCTGGCGTCCCACCAGCCGCAGGGACCCGGCCGGCTGGTTCCCCTCAATATCGGCTCCGGTGATCCCCACACCGTCGGGGACATGGCGGACGCGCTGGCTCGTGCCTTCGGCGGTCCGAGGCCCGTCGTGACCGGCACCTCCCGGGTCGGCGACGTCCGCCACATCGCAGCGTCCTCGGCCCGAGCAGGCGATCTTCTCGGCTACCGGCCGCGGGTCGACTTCGCCGAGGGGATGCGGGCCTTCGCCCATGATCCGCTGCGGGACTGAGATTCTCCCCGGGCCCGCAATCCTCCCCGGGCCCGCTCGGGGCAGACCCACGAAGGACTAATCCCCGCCGACCACCTTCATGAGATCGAAGATGCATCCGCCGAACACGCTGCCCGTGAACGTGCAGGACGCGAACGTCACGTCAAAGAACGAGCACCAAATGAAGGTGCAGGTGGTGAAAGCAGTGTCCGAATAGACTGATGCGCTAAACCGGACCCCCGGAAAGTGCACTCGGTCAGATCCACCGCACGAAGAAAACATGATCATAGCTCTGGCCAGACAGATCCCCGCCGTCGGGGCCCAGGGACCGGGTGGTCGTCCGCGTCCGCGGGGCCGGTTCGCCGTATTCCGTTCGGCCCTGCGCCGCCGCCTTCCGGTCAGACAGGATCTTCAGTGCCCACCCATGGTCGCACTCCGAACTGGGCGTATCACTCGACGAGGTATCAATCGCCCACGAATTGTGTTGCATGCCACATGTCCCGTCGATGCTATCCGGCGACAGGAGGTGACGATAAACACGATCCCATCTCGGATATACGGCGGAAAATAGTAGCCGGGGGCCGGCACCATCAGGTATATGGTCTTCGCGGCGCCAAGGGGCACCGCCGGAGTCAAGAGGCTGAGCGGAGAAGGATCGTGACCACGGACAGCGCCCAGACAGGGCAGGCCGGCGAACCGGAACGGCTCGAGGAGCGAAGCACCTCCCCGCACCGAGTAGTGATCATCGGGTCTGGCTTCGGAGGTCTGTTCACCGCGCAGGCCCTCCGCAAAGCACCGGTCGAGGTCACTCTCGTCGCGAAGACGACGCACCATCTGTTCCAGCCGCTGCTCTACCAGGTGGCAACGGGCATCCTGTCCGAGGGCGAGATCGCCCCGACCACCCGTGAGGTACTGAGCCGGCAGGACAACGCGCAGGTCGTCCTCGGCGAGGTGACCACCATCGACGTGAACGCAAGAACGGTCACGTCCCAGTTGCTGGGTCGCACGACCGTGCACCACTACGACAGCCTCGTCGTTGCCGCGGGCGCGGGCCAGTCGTACTTCGGCAACGACCATTTCGCCACGCACGCCCCGGGCATGAAGAGCATCGACGACGCGCTCGAGCTGCGCGGCCGGATCTTCGGGATGTTCGAGCTCGCCGAGGCGTCCACCGATCCCGCGGACGTGGAGCGGTTGCTGACCTTTGTCGTCGTCGGGGCGGGCCCCACCGGCGTGGAGATGGCCGGACAGATCGCGGAACTCTCGCGCCGGACCCTGCGGCGGGACTTCCGCAGCATCGACCCCGCCAAGGCCCGAGTCATCCTGCTGGACGCCGCACCCGCCGTCCTGCCGCCGTTCGGCGAGCGGCTCGGCGCGAAGGCGGCCGACAAGCTGACCAAGATCGGCGTCGATGTGCAGCTGGGCGCCAAGGTCGTCAATGTCGACGCGACCGGCATCGACGTCGAGGACAGCGACGGCACCCGCCGGCGCATCGACTCGGTCTGCAAGGTCTGGGCCGCCGGCGTTGCCGCGAGCCCGCTGGGCCGGCAGCTCGCCGAGCAGACCGGTGCGGGGCTCGACCGCGCCGGCCGCATCGAGGTGCTGCCCGACCTGACCCTGCCGGGTCATCCGGAGGTGTTCGTCATCGGGGATATGGCGAGCATCAACCGGCTGCCCGGCGTGGCGCAGGTCGCGATCCAGGGCGGCCGGCACGCCGCCAAGGAGATCCAGGCCTGGGTCGCCGGCAAGCAGACGGGCCGGCCGTTCGAATACCATGACAAGGGCAGCATGGCCACCATCTCGCGGTTCAGCGCGGTGGCGAGCATTGGCAAGGTGCAGTTCAGCGGCTTCTTCGCCTGGCTCGTCTGGCTGGCCGTGCACCTCGTCTACATCATCGGGTTCAAGCACCGGCTGACCACCCTGCTTCACTGGACGGTGAGCTTCATCGGCCGGGGCCGGTCGGAACGTACCGTCACCGAGCAGCAGATCTTCGCCCGGGTCGCCGTCCAACGCCTCGGAACGGACTTCGCGCCCTCGCTGCCCCCGCACGCGAGTCAGGAGGCGCCGTCCTGGACGGGGGCCCGGACGATCGTGCCGATGCAGCCGCAGGCCAAGGGCGAGGGCAAGGGCGAGGACAGCCGGCAACCGTCCCGGGTCTAGCGCGTAGCGCGGATCCGGCCTTCCACGTGGTTCGCACCACGCTCGCATGTTGCTCACATCTCGCTGTCGCATCGTGGGCTCCGACCGCGTGCCACCGTGGCGCGCGGCGCCCGGCCGATCGCCGCCGCTCAGGGCCGACGACCGGTTCGCGGCGTAGTGACGCGACGCGGAAGGACGACACAGATGCGCAGCTTCCTGACCGGACGATGGGGTGCGGGGGTCGCCGCAGCGGGTCTGCTTGGGCTCGGGTTGGGGGTCGGGCTCGGGTTCGGCGGGACAGCCGCATCCGCTGCCTCGGACCGGACTGCCAGCGCAGCAGCCACCCCAGCCGACCACACGTTCCTGGGCGACCATCCGCGACTCGCCGAGGCCCGGCTGCGTTCCCACGACGGGCTGCGTCCCCATGGCGGTATCTGGGCCGGCGGCGGCGTACACGGTGAGGCAACGGTCAAAACCGGCAAGGGCTTCCAGGTAGTGGCGGGGCAACGCGGGAAGGTGACCGCGGTGAGCCCCACCTCCCTGACGGTCACCAGTGAGGACGGCTACGTCGGCACCTATATGATCAACGCCGATACCCGGTTGCGGATCGACGGGGACGCCGCGAAGGTCTCCGACCTCCACCCGGGGGCGACGGTCCGGGTGGGCGCGACGGTCAAGGACGGCACCCGCACGGCGGTGGTCGTCGCCCAGCCCCAGGACTGACCCACCGCCGAGGGCCTCTCCCGACACCGAAGATCACCTAGGGGGACGCCTGTCAGCGTGACGGCGGCGTCCCCCCTCCGCCATCCGGCTCGTCCGCAGGAAACTCCGGACAGCCCTCGCGTTCGAGGTCCGCGGCGCGGACCATGCGACACCGCGGGCACGGTGTCCCCGGCCGCGCAATCGTCTTCAGCCCCTGGCGGGGACGCCGTCCCCGATGTTCCGGACACCGCAGGTACAAGAAGTCGGCCTGAACGGGCATCGATTTCTTCATAGCAGGGGAACTTTTCCGGTTCCACCGCATTCCCGACACTTGATGTTGGCGTCACCGTCGAAAAGACCGTCCTCGTCCGCTTCCGCCTGCGGGCGCGTCTGATACTGCGTGCCGTTGCAGGACGAGCAGGTCATCAGGCCTAGGCTGAGCCGCTCGTCGGGCGGCCGAAAATACC
>NZ_CDWWXB010000122.1:0-2183 GCF_977971855.1 Frankia sp. CoWAU3
CCGGAAGGCTGACTGTCGTGCAGGCGAGTACTCACAGAGCCAGGTCAGACCGTCCTGAACCAGCCACCGGCCTGCTCAACGGACTCCAAAGATCAACTTATCTAGGAAACTCCCGCTAGCCGCGTTGCAACGCGGTGCATCCGAAAGCCGGGCTTACTACAGTCCGGATTGTCCCCGTGCGCTCGGGCGCTCGGGTTCAGCGGTGCCGGACGCCGAGTACCGCCCGTGACCAGGAGGCCGCATCCGCCGTGTCGGACTTCAACCCGCTCGACCTGTCGCTCGACCTGCCGCTCGTGCTGCTGTCCAATCGCGGTCCGGTCAGGTTCGACCGGGACGCCACCGGTCGTACCGTCACCAGGGGGGCGGGCGGCCTCGTCTCGGCCCTGTCCGGACTCGCCGAGCATCTCGACGACGCGGTGTGGGTGTGCGGCGCAGCCAGCGAGGAGGACGTCGCCGTCGCGGGGGAGAGTGCCGGGAGCTCCATCCTCGTCCAGACCTATCCCTCGCCCCGGCTCGTGGAGGGTGACCCGGACGGCCCCGCCATCCGGGTCCGGCTCGTCGTTACCGATCCGACCGCCTACGCCGACTTCTACAGCGTGTGGTCCAACCCGGTCCTGTGGTTCATCCAGCACGGCCTCTACGGCCGGTCGCTGTCACCGGTGTTCACCCGGGCCGAGCACGACGCCTTCGAGAACGGCTACGCGGCGGTCAACCGGGCCTACGCCGACGCGGTGGTTGACGAGGTGCGCGCGCGGGGTGGCAAGGCGCTCGTCCTGCTGCAGGACTACCACTTCTACCTCGTGGCTGACTGGGTGCGGGAGCAGTGCCCGGATGCGGTGCTCACGCATTTCATCCACATTCCCTGGCCAGGGCCGGACGAGTGGCGCATCCTGCCCGCCGACATCCGGGAGCGGCTACTGCGCGGGCTGCTCGGTAGTGATGTGGTCGGTTTCCATACCCGGCGCTACGCCCGCAACTTCGTCCTGTGCGCCCAGGAGCTGCTCGGCCTGCCGATCGACCTGGAGCAGCTGACAGTGACGGTGGCGGACCGGGTGGTCCGCGCCCGGTACCACCCGATCTCGGTCGACCCGGCGGCGCTGGACGCTACGCAGGCCTCCGAGGAGGTGGCGGCGCATGTGGCGATGCTGCGCTACATCTTCCTCGACGATGACCGTCAGCTCATCCTGCGGGTGGACCGCACCGACCCCAGCAAGAACGTCGTGCGTGGCTTTCTGGCCTTCGGCACCCTACTCGATCAGCACCCGGAGCTGGTGGGCAAGGTCAGCTTCCTGGCGCTGCTGCAGCCCAGCCGCACCGACGTGCCGGAGTACGCCGACTACATCGCCCTGATCGGCGCGGTCGTCGCGGAGATCAACGCCCGGCATACCAAGGAGGGGCGCCAGCCGATCGACCTGCGGATGGTCGAGGACTTCCCGCTCGCCGTGGCGGCCTACTCCATCTGTGACGTTCTGATCGTCAACGCGATCGCCGACGGGATGAACCTGGTCGCGAAGGAGGTCGCGGTCGTCAACCGGCGTGGCGGCGTGCTGGCGCTGTCGGAGATGGCCGGGGCGCACGAGGAGCTGGGCGAGTTCGCCGTTACCCTGCACCCCTTCGACGTGCAGCAGATGGCCGACGCCCTGTACACCGCGCTGACGATGCCGATGGAGGAGCGCCATCGCCGGCTCACCGCGGCCGCCAGACAGGTCCGCACCCACGACGTGCGGCGCTGGCTCGACGACCAGTTGGTGGACTTGCGGCGGGTCGCCGGATTCGGGTGACCGGGCTCCCGGCGCGGGAAGGGAATGGCAAGATCGGGCAGAATGGCGAGATTGGGCAAAGGTACATCGCCATCCGGGATCGGACATGCCGATCGCGGGTAGTCTCGCACCGGAAAACGATGTGCATCGGGTCGCCGGGCGGCCCCGATGAGGACGGACGGGAGTGGACGTGGCTAGTGAGACCGGTCACCACAAGGCCAACACGGGTTCGTGGGCCGCGGTACTTCTGATCATCGTAGGCTTTGTTGCCGGGACGTTCGCCCTCCCGCTCGCCTCGGTGCCGTTGTGGATCGCGGCTGGCGCACTGCTGGTCGTTGGCGGCGTCTTCGCCCTCGCATCCAAGATCATGGAGCAGGCCTACTGAGCGCAGTGCCGATCTGGTTCACGAGGCCTGGCGCGGCA
>NZ_CDWWXB010000122.1:2258-4167 GCF_977971855.1 Frankia sp. CoWAU3
CCTACCAGTTCATCGGGCTGCCGCGCCGCGGCGCTCGGCCGCCGGCCGAGCTCAGGCCGGCGGCGTTCCCGACTCAGGACGGCGGGCCGGGTTTCGGGGCCCCTGCCGGTCCGACGGCCTCCCGCAGGCCCCGCGGAGTGACGAAGGAGACGAGCCGGGCCGAGTCCTGACCCAGCTCCGCCCAGCGCGTAACGGTCAGATCCTGGATGGCGAGTGCCGCCGTCGGAAACGTGGGGATCCGGTATCGCTCGGCCGGGGGCAGCAGGGCCACGGCCAGCGTGTGGATACCGGGATTGTGCCCGACGAGCATCACGCTGGGCACTCCGTCGTCGATCTCACGCAGCCGGTCCAGCAGGTCCTGCGCCTCGGCCAGATAGAGCCGGTCCTCGGTCAGGACCGGGACGTTCGGGGGGAGCGCATCCGCGAGGCCCTCGACGGTCTGCCGGGTCCGCAGCGCGGAGGAGCACAGAATGAGGTCGGGCGCGAGCTTGTTGTCCGTGAGGTAGCGCGAGATGAGCTCGCAGCCCCGCCGGCCCGATCCGGACAGCGGTCGATCGGCGTCGTGGATTGACCCTTCGGCCCAGTCCGACTTTGCGTGCCGCAGCAGAAGAAGGCGCCGCCGTGGTTTCACGAGCGAGCTCTCCGCCGTACGGGGAGGAAATCGACGGCGCGACGTCCGTCGCGTTCCAGCCGGAATTGCCGTTCCAGCCGGAGTTGCCGGGAATCCGTACCTGGCGTGGCGGGCGCGGAACGGCGAGCAGGACCGTGCAGGGCTGGTTCGATATAAAGTATGATATTCAGGGAAAAGAATTTTCCGGTGAATTTCCCAGGGTCTGTCTGTGGCAGCACGGCCCGGGGTTTCTTGCCGCCACTGCCCGGATCGTCGAATCCGGTCCCGCCGGGAGCCATACCCGTGCCCACCGCGCCCTCCCGCGTCCGGTCCCCGCGCCGCCGCGCCGCACGCCCCGCGGCGTGAGGTGATGACATGAAGACTGCCCAGGATGGGCCGGGTCCGTCAATGAGATATGGCCCGACCGGATAGCGAGGGCGTTGCGGCCGAGTCGTCTGGAACCATGATCCTGATCATCGCCGCCGATATCCGGGCAGATCGGCCGGCGTGAGGAGCCACCGCGTGACCAGGGGGGCGATCATCGCTGCGGGACGCGCCCGGGGTCACCGGGCGCGGTCCGCTCAGCTCGCGACCGACACGGACAGCAGCAGCCGGTCGGCGAAGACCAGGGCGTCGTTCGCGCTCAGCCGCCCGCGGGGGACGACGGAAGCACGCTCGTCCGAGGTCAGGCCGCCCCACACCCCGTGCTCTTCCTGACAGAAGATCGCGGTGGCCAGGCATGGGCGCTGCACCGGGCAGTCGGAGCAGATCTTGCGGGCCCGCCTCTCGGCCGCGGCCCGGGCTTTCGTGTTGCGGCCGTCCGGCGGGAAGAATGCGTCCGGGTCGCCGTCGCGGCAGGCCGCTTCCTGGCGCCAGTAGGCGGGCCAACCAGCTCCGAACGGCCGTGGCGGCAGATCACGGCCGGGAAGAACCGGGACGCCGGCGCTCATCGTGCACCGCCGGACACGTGGTGACACGCGGCGGACAGGGAGCTGAGCGTGGCGAAGCTTCGAGCGGGTAGCACGCTGGGCTGACTGGGCATACCGTCTCCTGCTGACGTTGCAAAGGCGGACACACTGCTTTTCCAGACCGCCGAATCCGGTGTTGCCTACACCCAGACAGGCAGGTCAACCTGGTCGAGCCGAGAAGCCCTCGGGCGTTCCGGGTGGAATCCGTCGACGCTGCCTTTTCGGTTGGCCTACCGTGGCCGGAGCTCCGCTCGGAAACGATCCCGTCTCGTCTCGTTAACCGAGGAACGTAGACGTCTCTCGACCGGATAGCAAGGGTTCCGGAACGCGG
>NZ_CDWWXB010000122.1:4627-10528 GCF_977971855.1 Frankia sp. CoWAU3
CGATGACGTGGCCGGCACGACCGGGATCCCCCGGGGGACCCCGGGTAGACCCCCTGGGTAAACCCGCCGGCCCGGTCGAAGCCGGTCGGGGCCTCGGCCGGGCCGGCGGGTCGCGGCGGTCAGCGGGCCGGGCAGGTGGGGAGTCCGGTCGCCGCCCAGCCGTGGAATCCGCCGATCACGTCGGTGGCGCGCCACAGGCCGAGCTGTCGCAACGAGTCGGCTGCGAGGCTGGAGGTGTAACCCTCTGAGCAGATCACGATGACCTGCAGATCGTCCCCCGTCGCCAGTGGCAGGCACGCGTCGCTGGTGGGGTCGAACCGCCATTCGAGGACGTTGCGCTCCACGATGACGGCGCCGGGGATCTCCCCCTCCGCGGCGCGTTGCGCCGCGGGTCGGATGTCGACCAGCACCGCGTCGCCGTTCTCGGCCAGGGCACGCGCGGCCTGCGCCGGTTCGAGTCGGTGCAGCCGGGACCGGGCCGCCGCGAGCATCGCGTCAATCCGGCTCGGTGGCGTGGCTGTGGCGTGCTCGGTTGCCGTCATGCGCCGCTCCCGGCCACCGCGTGGGTCGGAGCCCAGCGGTCGCCCCTGCCCGCCTCCATCGGCGCGGTGGCCGCGCCGATGGTGACGGCCGGGCCCAGGACCGTCGCGGCTGCTGCGGCCGCGGGTGGGATCTCGACGGCACGCGGATCCTCTGCCCGGCCGCCATCGGCCGGCGCCGGCGCGAACCGCATCGACAGTTCCGGTGGGGAGTAGGCGTGGATCGTCGTCGCGACCTGCCGGCCGCGGTTGGCGACCCGGTGGATGTGGGTCGGGTCGAAGCCGACCACGGCCCCGGTCCCGTGCCGGTGCATCTGGGAGCTGGTCCAGCTCCGGTCGTACTGGTCCTCCTCCACGAAACCCTCGGCGACCGTCAGCGCCCCCAGCGCGCCGCCGTGATCGTGTACCTCCGTCTGCTGCCCCGGATACCAGCCGATCAGCCACACCTCCACGGTCGCGGAGAGCAGCAGCCGGGTGTACCACCGGCGGTCGGGACGGTGACGGATGACGGGACGCCAGACCTCGGGTGTCGCCGCGAGCGCGGCGGTCAGTTCGCACAGGGTCACCAGGTCGATGAGGCCCGGCTCATCGCTCAGGCACGAGGCCGGCACGAAGGGGTCGGCGAGGAGGGTGGGGTCGGCGATGCGGGTGGGGTCGGCGATGAGGACCGGGTGGAGGAGGGGCACGGGTCACTCCCAAGGCGCGGGTGATGCCGGGACGCGGGTGGTGCCGGTGGCGTTCGCCGGCACACTGCCGGACACGGCCGGGCGGGGAGAAGCGGTGCCGCGCGCGAGACTGAGGCGCCAGGTCACCGCGTCGAATGAGCACGATGGTGATGTCCTGCCGGCGTTGGCCCGCCGCGACGCAGGCACGGAGCGCGACGGCGCGGAGCGGTGGAGATCACGGTGCGAACGGGCTGAGCGTGGCGTCGCGCGGCCGACGGATCGTCGGGGCGGGGCGACGGAACTGCCAGCTGGACCAGCCGATCAGCCAGCCAGGGACGGCAGGCGACGAGCCACCGGCGCCGCCGGTGGCGCCGCGGGAGGATGACGCTGGCTCAGGCCCGCCCGGTACACGCCGCGCTGACGACCCGGCTCAGATCCGTCACACGGTCGCGGTGCAGGAAGAGGTGGGGCACTGCCATGAACGACACTCTACGTTGGAGGTAGCCCGGCGCGTTATGGCCTCCCGAGACCCGGCCGGTGCCCGTCATGGCGTTCCGCCCGCTGCTCCACGGAGTGGGTGTTTGCCGGATATCCTGCATGGCAGGCAATCCTTCCGCCTGGGCAGGCGCCCGCGTCACCCTGCTGGAGCGAGGGACCGGAAATGAGGTGCCACGCGCGGTGGTTTTCGTCGAATTCCGTCGATACCCGGACGAAGGTTCGGTCATTGCCCTGGACCAGGGCCTGGGCCGATGAGCGGACCCGTCCCCGATGTCGATCGCGCGCGGCTCGAACAGCTTCTGATCCAGCTCTCCGAGCAGGTGAACGAAGTGGCGTCCGTGCAGACCCGGATGCGTGGCCTACTCGACGCGGTCGTCGACGTGGCCCGGGAACTGAGCCTGCCGGTCACCCTGCGCCGGATCGCGCAGGCCGCCTGCCAGCTCGTGGGGGCCAAGTACGGCGCCCTCGGGGTGATCGGCGACGACGGGGAGATCTCGGAGCTTATCCACGTGGGCTTCCCTGACGAGGTGCCCACCATGATCGGCAGGCTTCCCGAGGGGCGCGGCCTGATCGGGGAGAGTCTGCGCCACCCGCGGCCGTTGCGGGTGGCCGACGTCGCCCATCATCCCGTCGCGATCGGGTTTCCCAGCGGGCACCCGCGGTTCGACACCTTCCTCAACGTCCCGATCATGGTGCGGGGCGCGGCGTTCGGAACGCTGTTCCTCGGCGCGAAGCGCGGCGGCGGCGAGTTCACCCAGGAGGACGAGGACCTGGCGTGCGCGTTGGCGGCCGCGGTCGGTTTCGCGATCGAGAACGCGCGGCTGTACGAGGAGACCAGGCGCCGGCAGGCCTGGCTCTCGGCCAGCGCGGAGATCACGACCGCGCTGCTGTCGGTTGCGGAGCCCGAGAAGGCGCTCGACCTCGTGGCCCGGCGGGCCCGTCAGGCGACTGCGGCCCGGCTCGCCGCGATCCTCGTCCCCGACGAGGTCGGCCTGGTGGTCGGGGTTGTCGACGGGGAGGGGGACGACGACCTGCGGGGCAGGGTCTTCGCCGACAACCGCCGCCTGAACGAGGCCATGCGCACCGGCCGGGCCGTGCTCGTGCCCGTCGACTCCCCGGGCGGTCCGCTGTTCGGCGCGGACCATGCCGACCTCCCGGTGAAGGTCGGCATGGTGGTGCCGCTGATGGCGGGTGGCCGGGCGCTGGGCATCCTTGTCCTCGGCTCGGGTGGGCGTTCGGCCTCCTTCGGTGGTCTGGACCTGGAGATGGCCGCGGCTTTCGCCGGGCAGGCCGCGCTCACCCTCGAACTGGCCCGGGTGCACCGCGACCGGGAGCGTCTGGCTGTCTTCGAGGAACGGGACCGCATCGCTCGGGACCTGCACGATGTCGTGATCCAGCGGTTGTTCGCCACCGGTCTGCACCTGCAGAGCCTCGCCCGGGCCGTGGACAGCCGGGCGGCCGAGCGGCTGGACGCCGCCGCCGGCGAGCTTGACCAGACCATCTCCGACATCCGTCAGACGATCTTCTCGTTGACCTCCAACGCTGCTGAGGAGACCGATCTGCGCGCCGAGATCCAAGCGGTCATCGCCCAGGCCGAACGGGCCCTGGGGATCACCCCGACGGTCCGGCTGGACGGACCGATCGACCGCGGGGTCCCCGCGGCCATCCGCCCGCACATGCTCGCGGCGCTGCGCGAGGCGTTGTCCAACATCGCCCGCCACGCGCGGGCCTCCCGGATCCACGTGTTGCTGCGGGTCACCGACGCCGACCTCCTGGTCGAGGTGCGCGACGACGGCCGCGGCCCTGGCAAGGCCTCGCGCAGCAGCGGGCTGGCCAACCTGCGGCACCGTGCGCTCGACCTCGGCGGCCGGATGGAGTTCGGCCCGGGAGCGGGCGGCGTCGGCACCACCATGACCTGGCAGGTTCCAGTGATCGCGCCGTTGCTCGAGCTTCGCGTGCACTCCGGCGAGGGACGGGGCGTCCTCGGTTAGCGGGTGCGGCGGGGCTGCGGGAACCCCGGGCCTCAAGAGCCTCAAGAGCCTCAGGGGTTCAGGGGTTCAGCCTGGTGGCGAACACCGCGGCCTGGGTCCGGCTCTCCAGCCCGAGCTTGGACAGCATGCTGGAGACGTAGTTCTTCACGGTCTTCTCGGCGAGGAACATCCGGCTGGCGATCTGGCGGTTGGTGAGCCCCTCCGCGATCAGCCGGAGGATGCGCCGCTCCTGGTCGGTGAGCCCGGAGAGCCGTTCGTCCTCGGCCGGTCCCTCCCGCAGCCGCACCAGGACCCGGGGCGTCACCGCGGGATCGAGCAGGGACTTGCCCGCCGCCACCTGGCGCACCGCGTCCACGAGGGCGGTTCCCCGGATCTGCTTGAGAACGTAGCCGGCCGCGCCCGCCATGATCGCTGTGAAGAGCGCCTCCTCGTCGTCGAACGAGGTCAGGATGAGGCAGGCGATCCGTGGATCGCTCGACCGGACCTGCCGGCAGACCTCGATACCGCTGCCGTCCTCCAGGCGTGCGTCCAGCACCGCGACGTGGGGCTGGAGAGCCAGGATCCGGGCGACCGCCTCATCGGCCCGCCCGGCCTCCCCGACCACCTCCACATCGGGTTCGTCGGTGAGGAGATCCCGCAGCCCGCGACGCACCACCTCGTGGTCGTCGAGAAGAAACACCCGGATGGTTCCGGTGATCGACGCAGGCCCCGGTACGTCACCGACTCCGGAACCGTCCGCCAGTTCGTCTGACACCGTTGACTCCGCCCGACCCTGACGCCGTAGAAGACCGTCGCTGTTGTCACCTGCAGCAAGAAGAATATAACGCTCGCTGTTGGAGGCGGTGATCGCGACCGCACGGAAGCGGTGTCGTGCGTCTCGGCGGATGCCATTCGGCGAACCCGTGAACGCCGGTTCCGGCCTCATCTGAAAAGGGTAGGTCCGGGTGTGGCGCCCGCCGAAGTCCGGCGAGGTGTAATCGAGCGACTTCATGATGTGATTACGCTAGGTCGCGATTGGCGTGCCGACGGCGGATGCAGAGTCGTCCGCGAGCCCGGAGGTTTCGTCTGCTCCCCGGCGCGGCGCTGCGGCCCGTTGGTCGTAGCAGGGGAACCTCGATCGGGGCCGTCCAGTGTTTGTATCGTATGTCCGCCATGTGGCAAAAAGCACCCCGCTGCGTAGCGCATCCGATCCGTCCGTCAAGATGCAGTTCTCGCCCTCAGGTGCCGGCGCCATTCTCCGGGGTCGGCCGATCATGGGCGTCTTCGGCACAGCGGCAGACAGAGATCGAAGGAAAGGACGTGCGGTCGTGCGATGGGGTAGGGGCGACGTGGCGACCACCACGGTCGCGGCGAGGATCGCGACGCTTCTGACGGAGCAGGCCGGCGGCGAGGCGTTCACGGATCCGCGGCTCGCCGCGGCGGCCAGCCGTTCCTGGACGCTGACGGAGACGATCGACTCCGCCGGGTCCGTTACCTGTCGGGTGACCACGGCCGTCGTCGCGGCCGTTGTCGCGGGCGCCACCGCGACGGCCTCCGAGGTCCCCGTGGTGACGGGACCGCAGCCGGATCCGACCCTGTCGTACGAGCAGCTCGTTCGCTACCGTGACGCCCTGCTCGCCGCGGACTTCGCCGTTCAGGAGGTCTTCGAGGACTGGCGGACGGTTGCTCTCGACGTGTGGGTCGCGGAGGAGGCGGAGGATACCGCTCCGGCCGACCTGCCCGAGGCGACCGGTGAGGCTGTCGAGGCCGGTGAGGCTGTCGAGGCCGGTGAGGCTGTCGAGGCCGCCTTCTCGACCGCCGTGGACTCGCAGCTGGCCGTGGACTTGCAGCCCGCGCAGGTCGCCTCGACAACCGGGGAACAGCCCGTCAGGCCCGCAGCGGAGGCGGAGGCCGAGGACGAGGACGCGCCGGTCGTGACGGGTAGCCGGAAGCGGCCCGGCCGGAGGTCGGCCGACGCAGGCCGTCCGCGAGCCCGGCGCGGTCTGTTGCGACGTCGTGTTCCTGCCGGGAAAGCCGTGGCCGTGGCATCCGCGGCCGACACGGGCGGCTGCGACGCCGCCGTCGCGGCCGAGGCTGCCGACTCCACCACCCCCGACTCCATCGTCGGCGGGTCGTCGGCGTCCTGATGCCGGACCGCTGGAGTCCTGACCGCCGGAGTGCCTGACCGCCGGGCGGACCTTCGCGGCTTCGGGACTACTCGACGGTCGT
>NZ_CDWWXB010000123.1:0-9956 GCF_977971855.1 Frankia sp. CoWAU3
AGCCGCACCGCCATGGCGCGGAGCGTGGGTACCGTCCTGTGATCGCCGCCGCGTACCCGCCTCCGCCGCCTCGGGCGACGCGAGCGTGGCCGATCCGCGGCGGGAAGCTCTGGTCGGCGGCCATGCGGTCCGCATTGGGCGTGTGTTCAGCGACACATGCCCGGTTTCCGTAAGCGTTTGCAGTAGAGTTGCCACGCGAGCTCGGCCACTGGGATCTAGTTTGCCTGAGGGCTTGGCCGGGGTTCCGGCGGCCCCTCACTGCTCTCAGGCGTCTCCCACCGCCGTCCAAGATCACAGTAAGGGGAGAAGCTGTGGACCTTGCACCAGCCGCGGGCTGTGACATCGCTGTGTTCGGCGGGACCGGCGACCTCGTGATGCGCAAGCTACTGGCAGCACTGTACCACTGCGACCGGGATGGGCAGCTCGCCCTCGACTTCCGTGTGATCGCCGTGTCCCGAGCCAGGCTCGACGATGTCGGATACCGCGACAGGGTGGAGGCGGAGCTGCGCCTGCGCGTTCCGCGGACGGCGCAGGAAGCGGGGGCCTGGGCGCGTTTCCTGCGCCGCCTGCACCACGTGACCGCCAACGCCACCGATCACAGCACCTGTGGCGACCTGCAGGGCCTGCTTGCCGACGGGCAGGATCGGGTGCGGGTGTTCTATCTGGCCTGTGACCCCCGGCTGTTCGGGCCGATCTGCGCCGGCCTGCACCAGAGGGGGCTGGTGAGCGGGTAGTCCCGGGTCGTCCTGGAAAAACCGACAGGTCACGATCTTGCATCGGCGCAACGGATCAACGACGAGGTCGGGGCGGTCTTCGACGAGGAACAGATCTTCCGGATCGACCACTACCTTGGCAAGGAGGCCGTGCAGAACCAACTCGTGCTCCGGTGCGCCAACCCATTTCTCGAGCTGCTGCGGAACTCCGGTGCGATCGACCACGTGCAGATCACGGTCGCGGAGTCGATCGGGGCGGGCGGACGCGGGAGCTACTACGACAGCGCTGGTGCTCTGCGGGACATGGTGCAGAGCCATCTGCTGCAGCTGCTGTGCCTCGTGGCCATGGAACCTCCAGCCTCGCTGGATCGGGAGGTCATCCGCGACGAGAAGCTAAAGGTGTTCCGGGCGCTGCGCCCGCCGCGCGGCGATGTAGGGCGCTGCATCGTGCGTGGACAGTACACGGCAGGTGTCGTCGATGGGGTTGCGGTGCCGTCCTACCGGGACGAGTTGGGTGGGATGGTCAGCACCACGGAGACGTTCGTGGCACTGAAGGCCGAGGTAGAGAACTCGCGCTGGTCCGGCGTGCCCTTACTATCTGAAAACCGGTAAGCGGCTGGACCGGCATGCATCCGAGATCGTGGTGCGGTTCCGGCCGGTGCCGCATTCGATCTTTCCCGGTGTTGCCGATAGCCCCACCCCCAACCGCCTGGTGCTGCGGTTGCAGCCCGACGCGGCCGTACTCCTGCATCTGATGGTGAAGGAACCGGGCCCGGGGGGCCTGTGTCTGCGTCCGATGATCCTCAATCTCAGTCTCGCTGAGACCTTCACGTCTCGGTTTGTCGATGCCTATGAGCGGCTGCTCATGGATGTCGTCCGGGGTGACTCGACCTTGTTTCTGAGCCGGGACGAGGTGGAGGCCGCCTGGAGGTGGGTGGAGCCGCTGCTGGCGCTGTTCGCCGAGCCACCCCAGCCGTATGCCGCCGGCACCCGGGGACCGGCCGGCGCGGCCGAGCTGATCGAACGCGACGACCGTACCTGGCATGAGGAGGACTCCGAGTGAGACACCCTCTGTCAACCCTCAGGCGGCCCGGTTCGAGCGCGTGGGCGCGGCAGACAGACCGGCTACACCCACAACACGATCGCGCGGGGTCGCTGGCCGCCCATCCCTGACTCGCCATCAGTCCCCGGCGTAGCCACCGGGACCCGCCACCCGGTCAGCCCGCCTGGCGACCGGGATCACCGTGCCCGGAGCCTACGTCAAGTTCCACCGCCTTCTGCAAAGGCTTACACTCAAGCTGGCGGTAGGCGTTTACGGAACCCTCGGCGGCCACCGCCACACCTGCTCGACTCGGGAGGTCCCTCTTTGTCCGCCACGCCCCAGCGCTCCCCAAGCCCTCAGTCCGCTCCCCGAGGAGACGCATGACCTCCGCAGGTGCGCTCGACGGCAAGGTGGCCGTCGTCACCAGTTCCAGCAAGGGGATTGGCCGTGCGTTGGCGACCGGCCTCGGTCAGGCCGGCGCAAACGTGGTCGTCAACTACAAGAACGACCGCGCGGGCGCCGAGCAGACGTGCCGGCGTATACAGGAGGCAGGCGGCATCGCCGTGGCGGTCGGCGCTGACGTAGGCGTCCCCGAGGACGCGCAGCGGTTGATCGACACGGCCCATTGCGAGTTTGGCAGCATCGATGTGCTCGTCAACAACGTCGCGCATGTCCGTCTTGGCCCGGCACAAGCGACGACTCTTGAGGACTGGGGCGACGCCATCAGCACCAACCTTCGGGGCGCCTTCCTGACGACCATAACCGCGGTGGCCGCAATGGGGGAGCGGGGTGGATCGATCATCAACATCTCAACCTGTGCCGACACCCTGATGCTCCGATACCACGCCGTCTACACCGCATCAAAGGGCAGCCTGGAGGCGATGACACGCCACCTCGCCCTGAGGCTCGCGCCGCGTGTGCGCGTCAACGCCATCGCGCCCACGGCCACGCGTATGGAGCGCAACTGGCAGGACAACCCCGACTTCGATCGTAGCTGGAGCGCCGTCATTCCGTTGGGCCGCATGGCGACGCCCGAGGACTACATCGGCCCGCTGGTGTTCCTGGCGTCGGACGCCTCGTCGTTCGTCACCGGGGAGATCCTCCACGTCGACGGGGGCTGGACACTCCAGGGCCCTGCCCCGGACATGCGGCACTACGACTTCGAGACGGACCGGCATCGCGGGCGAGGAGGCCCTGATAGATCTTGAACTGCTGCTTGCGGCGTTCCGCGAGTCCATCGTCTCGCGCGGGCTGCGGATCGCCGCGCTGGGGCTGCTACGGGCCCCACTCTCCTACATAGCCATCGACAAGGGGAGCCATCCGCGACGGCACCGCATGACGACGAGCGCGCCATAAGGAAGGTGTTTGAGAAGGTGTTTGAGATCGTCGGTTAGACGATGGGACCGCGGGCGGCATAAGCGGGCGGAGTTATGTTGTTCCGCTCGCGGGGCGGCACGTCGTGTCACGGATCTCGATGCTCACGGGCAGCACGACCACTTCCGAGGCGTCCAGGTTCTGGGGAGCATCCGGAACAGCGTCGAGGAGACTGAGCAGCAACTCGGCGGCGATCTTCCCCTGACGGGCCAGCGGCTGGACGACCGTCGTCAGCTCGAACACCTCTGCCTTGTCGTGCCCGCCGAAGCCGATAACAGACATGTCCTCCGGCACGCGGAGCCTGGCACGGCGCAACGCCCGCAGCGCACCCATCGCCATCTCGTCGTCCGCGGCGAACACCGCGGTGGGCAGCGACTCGACCGCGAGCAGCTCAGCCATGGCCCGCTCACCTCCCCGCCAGGTAAAATCCCCGACCGCCTCCAACCCCGGGTCACATTCGATACCGGCAGCCGCGAGAGCCTCGCGGTACCCGCGCCGCCGATCCGCGGAAGCGGTGGAAAGCGCCGTCTCGCGATCATCTGATCCGTCCCCGGCCGCCTCACCCGAGATCAGCCCGATCCGCCGATGGCCCAGATTGATCAGGTGCTGTACCGCTGTACGGGCACCGCCGACGTCATCGACCCGCACGCTGGGGAAACCGGGCACGCTCGCGCCGACCAGAACAACTGGTTCTTTAAGAAGGAAGCCCAGGATTTCGATCTCCGTCTGAGTGACCGGAGTGAGAGGTGGACACAGGACGGGCGCCGCATCGACTCGCTCACACAGTGACAGCGCATCGAGGAGGCCCGAGTCGTCCCCGAGGTTGTACAGCAACAGGTCCCGCCCGGCCCCCCGCAGCACCGCCTCGGCCCCCCTGAGGACTTCGAGGAAAACCCAGTTGGCCACATCCGGCACGATCACCCCTTGTGGACCAGGACCGCGCCGGTCAGGCTCAAAACGGCGGCGAGCACGGCGAAAATAATCGCGGCTGGCATTCACGAGGTCTCCGATCTCTGACACCGATGCGATCTGATCGTCCAGTTGTGGAGCGGGGCCGGTCCTGGCTTCTCCGATCTGTTGGGCGGTGTCTTCCATCGCCCGACAGATCGGAGGGGCTGGTTCGCGAAGATCCAGTGCGTGATACCGGACCTGGCGTACTCCTCGGCACCGAGCACTGGACAGCAGATTGGTGCGATGAACACCGGCGTGCGCCGATCCCATCCCCGGCCGAATTCCAGAAGTTCCTCGCCCCCGTCGGGTCGCGTGGCTTGCACAAACACCGCGTCCGCGCCAGCATCCACATAGCGGTTCGCGCGGTTCAAGGCCTCGGCCACGCCGTGCCCGGCCACCAACGCTTCGGTTCGGGCGATCAAGAAACAGCTGGGCTCCAGCCCGCGGCGCGTGGCGCGGAGGCGCTTCTCCTGTTCCTCCACGCTGGCCAGGTCCCGCTTACCGGGGTACAGGCTTGACCACTTGTCCAGCGTGTTGTCCTCGATGCACACCGCGCTCGCGCCGGCCTGGGAGATTGTCCGCGCCGCCAGGTCTATCTTGCGCGGGCCTCCGTACCCGGATTCCATGTCCACAACCACCGGATGACGCGTCGTCCTCGCCACGGTCCGCACCACACTGGCCATCTCGGAGGAATCTATTAGCCCGAGATCGGGAAGGCTCCCCAGCGCGGCGGACACACAGAAACTGCTCACCCAGACGAAGTCGGGGTTGTGCCTGTCGGCCAGCCGTGCGGACGAGCCGTCATACACGCCAACTCCGAGACGTACAGGAGTCTCGGTCGAGAACCAGCTGGGTGTCACGTGATCGCCTTCCCGGTTTGTGATGTCGAAGAGTTTGATTTTTAACCATTGGAGTGGTATGCATAGCGCTCCATCGAGCCGCACAGATGAAATCTTCGTTGGGAGCTAGCGGCTGCCCGGTGACCATCACGGCGCCCGCAGCTACGGGCCCGGCACCCTGCTCGTGACCGACGGTGACATACCGGAGGACGGCGCCGTCGATCGGCGTTCGGGGCGGGGAGGGGATCGGACCCCCGGGGATGCCAAAGATGATCTTTTCATTCGTCGGCCCCAACGAACCGACCACCGACCGCGCTCCGGTCATCTTCTTGACCCTTTTTCTCCGGTCGCTGAGGTCATGAAGATCCGAAGTGAGCCTTCGGGGTATATCGTCAACTATCATGTTTACGTACGCTACTCCTGGATTGGTGTCGATGCGCGTCGCACGTCGCCTGGGGGCGTGTGACGTAAATCTCCCTAGCTGAGGTGCCAGGCCCTCCTATCGATCATGATCTCAGCTAGCTTGCTGGGACTTTTGGGGCATTTGAAGCTTTTGCGTAGCCGTCATGTACGGTTCGAAACCGTGATGTCATCCTTGGTTAGGTTGCATGGGCCCTGGTCCGTGAGGAGCACGGACTCCCAGGACGCCCGATCCTTATGATCGTAACAATCGATCAGTTGAAGATTGTGTTATCGCTAGACGAGCACTGTGTCCCGCTCCGTCCACGCTGGTACATGCGTGGCTCACCGCTCGCGATCGTGCGGTGTGTCGGGCAGTTCTCGCCTGCTCGTGGTTACGGGTCCACGTGTAGAGCCGGGTACGGGCCCGGCGGCCGACCACACGCCCCAGCCGATGGCCGTCGTCACCTCGGTGTCCCGCGAGACGGACAGGGCGCGTACCCCACGCCCGGCCGGTGCCGCAGCCCTCACCGGCCACCTTCAGTCCTTCGGGGCACGCCCGGCCGGGTTGGTCCGGACCGTGAACCCGGATCGGGAGAGGATTGGCACGGGACCGAACGGGATGGCCCGGATGGAAACGGGATGGCCCAGATGGGGATGGTGTCGTGCACAGGTTCGAGGACCGCTGGGTGGTTTCCGCCAGTGATCTTGTCGACGTCGTCGAGTGTGGGCATCGCGTTGGGCTTGCGCACGCGCTCGCCGCCGGGCTGGTGACCGGGGAGACGTCGGAGAACGGGCCCCGCCGGATCGACCGGGTGCGCCTGACCCCCGCGGACACCACTGCCGTGCGGCACGGCGAGGCGCACGAACGACGCTGGCTGGAGCATCTGCGCCGGTGTTTTGGCGCGGACGGGGTCGTGGCGATCGAGCGGCCCGCCCCCACGCTCGCCGCCCTGGCCCAGGCCCACGAGCGGACCCGCCAGGCGTTGGCCGCCGGGGTTCCCGTCGTCTACCAGGGGGCGCTGTTCGACGGCGCGTTCCAGGGGCGCCCCGACTTCCTCATCGCGGCGCATCTCGACCCGGTCGCCGGCGCATCGACCGGGCCCGCGGTCGCGGGCCGTTACGAGCCCTACGACGCCAAGCTCGCCGGGCACGCCAGTCCGGGAGCCGTGCTGCAGCTCGCCGCCTACGCGGCGGCCTTACCGTCGGTGGGCGTACCCGTTCCGCGATTCATGCATCTGCTGCATCCCGCGCAGCGGGCCACCGCGCCAGAGCCAGAGCCAGAGCCAGAGCCCGCGCTCGGGGTCGGGGTCGGGGTCGGGGTCGTGCGCACGTTCCCGGTCGACGATGTCGTGCCGATGGTCGGGCACGCGCGCAGCCGTCTCGCCGATCGGCTGGCGGCTGCCCCCGCGGTTCCCGAACCGTCCTGGGCCGAGCCCCGGTCAGCCTGTGCCACCTGCGCGTTCAGCGCGCACTGCGCGCGCGGCCGGGCGGAGGCCCGCGACCTGTCGCTGGTCGCCGGGCTGCGCGGCGACCAGCGACGGGTGCTGCGCGCGGCCGGCATCACCGCGGTGGAGGAGCTCGCCGCGGCCCGCGACGACCAGCGGCCCGCGACGATGTCCCCAGCGACGTTCGCGGGACTGCGTCTTCAGGCGGAACTGCAGGCCGCGCAGGATGCGACGCGTACCGCGGACGACCCGGTCGGGACGGTGACCGTCCGGATGACCGGCCCGGAGGGGCTCGCGGCCCTTCCGGTGCCCGATCCCGGTGACATCTACTTCGATATGGAGGGCGATCCGTACGCGCTGGACGCCGCCGGTCTGGAGTACCTGTTCGGCGCGGTCACCCTCGCGGACGGCGAGCTCTTCCGGGCGTTCTGAGCACACGATCGGGCGGGGGAGCGGCAGGCGTTCGAGCGTTTCGTCGACTGGGCGACGGAGCGGTTGCGGGCGTACCCCGGCGCGCACATCTACCATTACGCGCCCTACGAGTCGAACGCGTTGCGCCGGCTGGCCGCGCGACACGGCACGCGGGAACGGCAGGTAGACGATCTGCTCGCCGGGCACCGGCTGGTGGATCTCTACGCCGTGGTCCGGCGCAGTCTGCGGATCTCCCAGCCGTCCTACTCGATCAAACACCTCGAACCGCTGTTCCTGCCCGGTGCCCGACAGGCCGAGGTGAAGAACGCCACCGACAGCATCGTGGCGTACGAGAGCTTCCTGGCACACCGCGCAGCCGGGGAGCTCGCCGCGGCCGACCGCGTCCTCGCTCAGATCGCCGACTACAACCGGATCGACTGCGTGTCGACTCACCGACTGCACCGCTGGCTCCTGGGCCTGCGGGGGGCCGACGGCGGCACGCCGCGGATCGACACCGCTGCCGCCGTTGGAACCGCTGCCGCAGCCGACACCGCAGCCGACACCGCCGACGACGACGCGCTCGTCGACACCCTCGTCGCGGGCCTTCCCGACGATCCGGCCGACTGGACGGGAGACCAGCGGGCGCGCGCCCTGCTCGCCGCGGCCGTCGGATACCACCGGCGTGAGAACAAGCCCGCCTGGTGGTCGTACTTCGCGGCGCTGACCGCCGATCGCGCCACGCTGGAATCGGCCGACGACTGCGCGGTCCCGGTGAGCTGGACCGTTGTCGAGGACTGGGTCGAACCGGCCGGGCGACGGCGGCGGAGTCGTCGACTGCTGCAGGCCCGCGTCGATCCGGACCGTCCGCATCCCTTCGACCGCGGCGAGGCGGTGCGGCTGCTCTACCCGGGACCGCCCGGGGCCGAGGGCGCCACCACCGACGCGGTCGTCGAGCGGGCCGAGCCGCACACGCTGCTGCTGCGGGAGAGCGTCGCCCCCGACGGCGTGGCCCGCAGGCCGCCCCTCGCCGTGCTGCCCGGATCGCCGGTGCGTCCGGAACCCAAGCCGGCGGCGATCCGCGACCTCGCCCGCCGGACCGCCGACGCCCTGCCGGATCTGCCCGCGGACCCCGCGTTGGACCTGCTGCGGCGTCGCCCCCCGCGGTTGGTCGGCCGGGACGACCTGCCGGCGCCCGGCGAGCACGACGGAGACCAGATTGCCGCCGTGCTCGCCGCGGTGAGCACGCTCGACGGCTCCTACCTGGCCGTGCAGGGGCCGCCGGGGGCGGGCAAGACCTACCTCGCCGGCAGGCTCATCCGCCATCTCGTCGAGCAGGGGCGCACGGTCGGGGTCTGCTCGACCAGTCACAAGGCGATCGAGAACGCGATGCTCGCCGCGACCGGCCAGCCGCCGGCGGACCCGAAGCCCGCGGATACCCGGGCCGCGGATATCCGGGCCGCGGACGCCGTGCCCGCCTGGCGCCCCGCGGTGCCCGCCGCGAAGAAACAGCGGTCCGGGGCGAGGCCGGCTTCGGCGGCTTCGGGCATGTTCCCGCCCTGGGATGGTCCGCGGGATCTGCGGGCACTCGCGGCGTGGCGCCGGGAGCACCCCGAGGGCCACCTGGTCGGGGACACCGCCTGGGCGTTCGCGAACCCGGTGCTGCGTGGTGACCCCTTCGACGTTCTGATCATCGACGAGGCGGGGCAGTTCGCGCTCGCGGACACCCTCGCGGTGGCTGGCGCGGCCCGCAACCTCGTGCTCCTCGGCGATCCGCAGCAACTGCCGCAGGTAGCGGCCGGCATCCATCCGGACGGCGCGGACGCATCGGCGCTGTCGCATCTGCTCGGCGACGCCGAGGTGATCCCGCCCGAGTTCGGCTACTTCCTCGACCGGACCCGCCGGCTGCACCCGGCCGTGTGCGCGCCGGTGTCGGCGCTGGCGTACCGGGGGCTGCTGCACGCGCATCCGGTGGCCGGGACGCGCGCCGTGGCGGGTGTGCCGGCCGGGCTGTACCTGCACGACGTCGAGCATCACGACAACGGCACCCGGTCGGACGAGGAGGTGGCCGTGATCCGTGACATCGTTCGCCACCTGCTCGGTCGTACCCTCGTCGACGGCGGGCCCCTGCGCCCGCTCCTCGGCAGTGACCTGCTCGTCGTCGCCCCCTACAACCGGCAGGTGCGGGCGGTCGAGCACGCGCTGGGCAAGGCGGGCCTGCCCGGGGTGCGGGTCGGGACGGTGGACCGTTTCCAGGGCCAGGAGGCAGCCGTCGTCATCACCTCGCTCACCACGTCCAGCTCGGCCCAGGCGTCGCGGGGGCTGGACTTCCTGCTCTCCCGCAACCGGCTCAACGTCGCGATCTCCCGGGCACAGGTGGCGGCGGCGCTGGTCATGTCACCGGCGCTGCTCGACAGCTCTCCCCGTTCGGTCGCCGAACTTCAGCTCCTCGCCGGGTTAGCCCGGCTGCGTGCCATGGCCCGAACGGACCTGCTCACCGTGCGCTCCCCGATACATTCCTGACACTTTCTTGGTACGTTGCCGGAACCTGGTGGGTGGTGGCGATGAAGCCACGGAGTCCACTACGCGCCCGCGGCCCCCGACTCTCATGCAGATATGTAAAGTCCGTTTCGTCGGTATTTGTTTGTGCTTATTGTAAAGCCGGTGCTAGGATTCGCGACGTCTGGGCAGGTTGGGGAAGGGGATGCTCATGACTGGCGGGGTCAAACGGTCGTAGCGACGCCTCGATAGGATGATCGTGATGGCGTCGAGGGACTGAGCC
>NZ_CDWWXB010000124.1:0-6438 GCF_977971855.1 Frankia sp. CoWAU3
ATTGTGGAGCACGTGGGGATGCCCCGGCTGGAGGACTTCTGCTGGATCGCGACCCAGGAGACCAACGTATACGGCGGACTCGCGGTGGTCATGCACTTCATGTACTCGAAGCCGCGCTACTTCGCCCAGGTCATGGGCGAACTTCTCTACTGGATCGGCGAGGACAAGATCCAGTTCTCCTCCGACTACGCGATCTGGACGCCCAAGTGGCTCATCGAGAGTTTCGTCGACTGGCAGTTCCCCGAGGACATGGGGTACGCACCCATCACCACGGAGCAGAAGAAGAAGATCCTCGGGCTCAACGCCGCCAAGATGTACGACCTCCCGGTGCCGGCCGGGCTGCAGCTGGCAGGCGCGTGATGACCGTCGCGTCAGCCGTCCTGACCGAGGCCGACGTACGACGGCAGCTGGACGAGCCGATCACCGATCTGGGGTTCGTGCACTCGGTGTCGGTCGACGACGCCCGGATCGAGGTGCACCTGCGCCTGCCCACGGCCTTCTGTTCGCCCACCTTCGCCTACCTGATGGCCTCCGACGCCAAGGACATCCTGGTCGCAGTCGCCGGGGACCGGCAGGTGGTCGTGCAGCTCGACGAGCACCACGACTCCGGCCTCATCAACCGCGGCCTGGCCGCCGACGCCGGGTACCGAGGGACGTTCGGCCATGAGTCCGACGACTCGCTCGACGAGCTACGCACCACGTTCCGCCGCAAGGCGCACACGGCCGCGGTGGAGCGGTGCCTCGCTGCCTACCTGCGAGCCCACCCCGAGCTCCCCGAGTCGGATATGGGGGAGATCCGGCTCGGGGACCTGCCGGACGACAACCTCACGGTCGCACTGGTACGTCGACGCGCCTCGCTCGGGCTCGGCAGCGACCCGCGGGACGTCGTCCTGGTCGACCACGACGGGCGCCGCTACGGCCCCGAACAGGTTCCCCTGGCGCTCCGGTTCGCCCGCACGACGCGGATCTCGATCGAGGGCAACACCCATATGTGCCTCGGCCTGCTGCGGAGCCGGACCTGCGCCGGGGGGTGACCGCCGCGGTCAGCGGAGAGCGGGCTTTGCGCACCGCTCTCCGCCCGTGGTGGCGCTGGCTGACCGGGTGAGGATGATCCCGAAACCGCCCGGCCTACCGGCGAGGTCCTACCCGCGAGAGCCGCCCGGGGCCGGGCGGACGGCGCGTTCGGCGATCCGGATCAGCGCCCGCCGCGGCAGCAGCCGCCCACCCCGGGCCAGCAGCGCGTTGCGCCGGGTGATCTCGGCGGCGTTCGCGCGCAACCGGTCCTCACCGCGCGCGACGAGCACGAGGTCGGCGCCCCGGGCGGCGAACTCGCGGGCGAAGACGGCGCCGATGCCCGTCGACGCACCGGTGATCAGTGCGGTCTGCCCGCGGAAATCCACTGCCTCTCCCTACCACAGTTCTCCCTAGCGGCAGGGTGGCCCGGCCACGGGGAGGCGCGGCTTGCCCTGGCAGGTGAGTTATCCGCCTGTGAGTTATCCGACGGATCGCGGGTTGGCTGCGACGGCGGGGCGTCGAGGGAACAGGATCTGGACCGATGGCTCGACGACCGGGAACACCGCACCCCCGACCTGCCTGACCTGCGCCGCGACCACCTCACCGGCGGGGGCGGGCACGGCGGGGACGGACCCCGAGCTCGATCATCGGGAACGTCCGAACTGTCCGGGGCAGACCAGGAGCAGACTCTGATCAATCTGTCAAACCGCTGTACACCGCCCCCATCTTGCGCGGTAGCTTGCGACTGGTCACAGTGTTTGCCGGATCAGCTACGCACTGGGGTGAACCGTGCGGGTTCATCAGCATCATCGGCGTACGGCCGGCCGTGCCGACCGGCGGCGGCCCCAGCCACGGGACGACGCAACGAAGCATGGTCCCCGCCCGGTCGGACATCCGTCGCCGGGCTGTGACCGGTGCGCCACGAGGCGCCGGTGCGGAACGTGAGGGGATGGTCATGAACGGCGTGGAACTGTCGCCCACCCGGGCCTCGGACCGGCTCGGTCTGGCGTCCGCCGGACGGGCCGCGGCGGTACTCTCCCGGGAGATCACGTTCGCCGATCCCGATCCGGTGACGCTCACCGAACTCGACGACCGGCTGCACCGGTACGCCACGACCCTGTTCTCCGCCCCGCACACGACGCTGGTGGGCCCGGTCATCGCCGACTGGCGGCGGGTCCAGGCCGCCCTGGGACGGCGGCTGTCCCCGACGGTGCACGCCGAACTGACCCGGGTCGCCGGCTACCTGTCGTTCTCCCTCGGGATGCTGGCCGTCGACACCGGCGACGACACCTCGGCGCGGCGGTTCGCGACCCTCACCGAGCAGTTCGCCGCCCAGCTCGACGACCGGCTGCTTACCGGCACCGCGCACAGCCTGGACGCGGCGATCGCCTTCGTCACCGGACGCTACGCCGCGGCCAAGGCGGCCGCCGTCGACCATCCCTACCTGCACGGCTGGGCGGCGGCGGTGCAGGTCACCGCCGCCGCGGCCACCGGCGACGAGGCAGCCCTCGACGCCGCCCTGAACCGGCTGCGCCACCGGCCGACCGTGCTCGGCCTGCGCCATCCCGGCTGGCCCCCCTTCGACGAGGTCCGGGAGGCCTGCGTCGTCGCCGACGCGATGGCCCGCCTCGGGATGCCCGGGGCGCGGTCCGCCGCCTACACCGCGATCGACCTGACCACCCCGGCGACCCTCGACCGCGGCTGGGCGCTGGCGTCGCTCGCCGCCACCACGCTGCGCCGCGATCCCGCGGTGGCCCAAGCCGCTCTCCTCGAGGTGGAGGACATCCTCGACAAGCGCCCGTCGCGGGTGCTCGCCCTGAGGATGAACGAGATTCTGATGCTCACCTCGGCGCACGCCGAGCGCGCCTCGCGGCGGGCCGGCGCCGCCTGAGCCGAGCCCGGGGGAGCAGGTCACCGGGCCGGGCGGCCGGCCGCGGCGCGCAGCCGCGCACCGCGGCGCACGAGCAGCCGTTCGGCCAGCGCGTCGGCGCGTTCGATGTCCTCGAGGGTGGCCCGTGTGCGCCGCTCGACCTCCAGGATCGCCGCCAGTAGCTCGGCGGACAGCCGGGTGCGGGCGGCGACCCGGGCGACGCTGGGCGGCAGCGCGGGCGCGCTGCCCGGCACGGCGGGCCGGGCGGTGGTGGTCGGACGAGAAGTCAGATGCGCCAGAGCCATACTCCAGTGATATCGCGGCCGGTACGCACCGCAACATCTTGACTTCTCGGCGAATCCGGAATCAGCATTGCCCCACAGGGCATCCACAGGGCCGCGGCAGGTTACCCACCGGCTTGTCGACAGGTTTATCCACATAACGATCTTTGTGTGGTGAATGTCACATTCCTGAAGGTCGGGGAGGCCGGTCGCGGTTCCGGTATTCCGGTCCATTCACGTAACCGGATGATCCTGTTACAGTGTGCACCGACAAGATCGGGGGTCACATGACAGGGTGGGAAGATCCGCACCGGCAGCCGCAGCAGCCCGGGCCGGCCGGATACGAGCCGTACGGACAGCCGCCGCCTCACGGCCAGGCCGGCGGGCCGGGTCCGACGCCGTATCCGATCGGCCCGCCGCAACCCTTCCCGGGTCCCGGCCCGGGCCAGGGCTACCCGCCGGTACCGCCGAAGTCGGTCGCGGTCGCGCTGCTGCTGACCTTCCTGTGGCTGGGCGTGGGCCACATCTACGCCGGCAGGACCACCACGGGTGTCGTGCTTCTGATCGCCGACCTGTTCCTGTGGATGTTCTCCTTCTTCATCATCACACTGATCATCACCGTTCCGGTGTGGTTCATCGTGTGGGTGATCGCCATGGTCAGCTCCGCCTCGGCGGTCCAGGAGTACAACACCCGGCTCGGCTACCCGCGCGGCTGACCACCGCCGCGGGCGAGCAGGACGTCCACCAACCGGCGGGCGTCGGCGAGATCGACCGGGTCGGCGACGAACAGGATGCGGTACATCATCGGCGCCATGACTCCCTCGACGATCTCACCAACCCCGGGGGTGGGTTCACCGCGACGCGCGGCCCGTTCGACGATGATCCCGATCTGCTCGCGGATGTACAGGTCACAGCGGCACGCCGGCCGGTCGTCGCCGCAGGAAGCGACCAGGTCGCACAGGAACGCCCGGCCCGCGGGGGAGGACATCTCCTCCAGGTACTGCTCGCAGTAGGCGGCCAGATCGCCGCGCAGCGACCCGGCGTCCACCGGCGGGGTCTCCGGGCGCAGCCGCTCGGCGGCGACGTCGGCGAGCAGCTCGGTCAGATCCCCCCAGCGCCGGTAGACGGTGGAGGCGGTCACCCCCGCCCGGGCGGCGACCAGCGGCACCGTGATCTCGTGCCGACCCCGCTCGGCCTGCAGCGCGCGCACCGCGGCATGCACGGACTGCTGGACCCGCGCGCTACGCCCCCCGGGCCGCGGACCCTCGGACGGACTCACGCATCCAGCCTAACGCACATCCTTTGCGTTAACGCCGGGCCGAGGGTACCGTCTGGCGCTAACGCAAAATCTTAGCTTTAGCTGTCCGGTGAAGGGAAACCCGATGTCCTCCCAACCCATCGCCACCGGCCTTCCCGCCGGCCAGACCGGCCAGACCGGCGCCGCCGGTTACGGGACCCCGTCCTCGGCCACCGCCCCGGTACCGGCGGTGGCCCTGCCGCGGCAGGCCGCGGCCCGCGACGCCCCGTCCGACCCGGGCGCGGCGCCCCACCGGGGCAGGCTGTCCCCGCGCGCCGGATTCCTCCTGCAGACGTCGATGATCGGCTCGTTCCTCGCCGCGTCCTCGGCCCCCACCCCCCTCTACCCGGTTTACCAGGCCCGCTGGGGGTTCTCCCCGATCACCGTGACCGTCGTGTTCGCCGTGTTCGCCGTGTTCGCCCTGGCCGTCCTCGCCGCGCTGCTCACCGTCGGAGCCCTCTCCGACCACATCGGGCGCCGTCCGGTGCTGCTCGCCGCCGCACTGGCGGTGTTCGCCACCGCCGGCGGGGTGGGGGAACTGACCGTCGGCCGCGTTCTGCAGGGCCTGGCGACCGGCGCCGCCAGTGGCGCCCTCGGCGCCGGCCTGCTCGACCTCGACCGGGCCCGCGGCACCCTGGCCAACGGAGTCGGCCCGTTCACCGGCCTGGCCCTGGGCGCCCTCGGGTCCAGTCTGCTCGTGGCCTACCTGCCCGCTCCCACCCGTCTGGTCTACCTGGTGCTGTGCGCGATCGTGCTCGCCCAGGCGGTCGGGGTCGCGGCGATGCCCGAGACCACACCGCGCATCCCCGGAGCGCTCGCGTCGCTGCGCCCGACCATCGGCGTACCCGCCGCCGCCCGCCGCGACCTGCTGATCGCCGCGCCCTGCCTGGTCGCATCCTGGGCCCTGAGCGGGTTCTACCTCTCCCTCGGCCCGAGCCTGGCCCGGCTCGTCGTCGACTCCCGCTGGGTCGTGCTGGGAGGTCTCGCGGTCTTCGCCCTCACCGTGACCGCGGCCCTGACGGTGCTGCTCGTGCGCGGCACCGCTGCCCGTACCGTGATGTTCCTCGGCGCCCTGGGCCTGCTCGTCGGCGTCGGTGTCACCCTGCTCGGCGCGGACCTTCCCTCCACCCCGACGTTCTTCGCCGGCACCACGCTGGCCGGTATCGGTCTCGGCGCCGGTTTCCAGGGCGGCCTGCGCGTCCTGATCCCCCTGGTCGCCCCGCACGAACGCGCCGGCCTGCTCTCGACCGTCTACGTGCTGTGCTACCTCGCCTTCGGCGTCCCCGCGGTCGTCGCCGGCTACCTGGTCACCCACCACGGGCTGCTGCCCACCGCCCGCGGGTACGGCCTGGTCGTCATGGCCCTCGCCGCGCTGGCGCTTCTCGGCCTGCTCACCCGCGCCCGGCGCCCGGCGCCTGACGATCCGGCGGATCAGCCGCCGGTCTTCGGCCAGCGTCCCGACTGCTGGGGCTACGCCAGCAGCGTGAAGTGCGGGATGCGGCATGCAGGAGGCATGGGCGCGGCCCGAGGTTGCTGGTCCGGGTGAGCTGTTTGCGGTGGAGGGCAGGACCGCTGTGGTCACCGGTGGTGCCGGGGGGAGCGGGGGAGCGGGCCGGTGCGTGCCGGTGATCGGCGATCTGTCGACGGAGCGGGGTGTCGATGTTGGAGTGACTGGGGCGCGTTGGCCGAGGTCGAGCTCAGGGCCGATCGGTGGCGGTGGTTGTCCCTGACCGGTCGGGGATGAAGATCTCCTCGATGGCCAGGCTGAAGATGTCGGCGAGGGTGAATGCCAGGAGAAGACTGGGGTCGTACCGTTCGGTCTCGATTGCGTTGATGGTCTGCCGGGACACCCGGCATCGGTCGGCCAGGTAGGCCTGGCTCCACCGGCGTTCCGCCCGCAGCACGCGCAGCCGGTTCTTCATCGGCGTAGACGGGTGCGCAGGTCTGCGATCAGCAGCCACATCGCCACGCCGCCG
>NZ_CDWWXB010000124.1:6747-7411 GCF_977971855.1 Frankia sp. CoWAU3
CCGGCGGCGTCGAGCAGGGCGGCTAGCTGAAGCCCTACCAGGACTGCCGCGAAGGTAATCGCCATGCTCTCCACTTGGATCTTGCGCTGGTACTCGTCGGCGCGGCGGAAGGCGCGCAGCAGTACCCATGCCACGGCGAGCGTGAACGCGCCGCTGGCCCCCAGCCACCAGGCCTTCTGGGCGGCGGTCTGGTCGGGGCCGCTGCCCAGGGCCAGAGCGATCCCGCCGAGGGTGGCGACGGGGAGACCGTCCAGGAAGATCGCCCTGCGGGCGGCGCGTGTCACGTTGTCCCGCCGCGTCTCATCAGTCATGTCATCGGTCATGGCATGACTGTAAAGTTGACTTTCCATCAAGTCAAGTTCGCTTGTCATGGGCGGCCCTGGGCGTCGACGTAGGAGAAGTGAGAGGAGACCGGCGTGGTGTCCCCGCGCGCCTACCTGGCCCATCTCGCGCAGACCGGCCCCGCGCTCTGGCCATCCTCGACCTCGCCGGGCCAAGCCGCGGCCCGGTTCTAACGCCGCCAGGGGGAACGCGACCCGGGGCGCGGCGCCGGCTCGGTCGCCGCCCAGATCCGCCGCCACCGCGCCGTCGGGGTGTTCGGGGCGCCACGCAGCCGCGCGGAGACCGCCGCCGACCCCGCGGCCCCACCCAGCCCACCCGGTCG